>USHR01000004.1 GCA_900554495.1 uncultured Collinsella sp. | reverse complement strand
CGATGGCCTGGCGGCACTGCACGAAGCCGGTTTTTCGTGCGCTGCGATGGCACTGACGGACGACTCCGTTTCGCTGGACGATCCTGCGCTGCAGGAGGTTGATCGCCTGGCGATCTTTATGGGCACCGAGGGTGCCGGCCTGGGCGCCAAGACTATCGCGGGCTGCGACCGAGCCGTGCGTATTCCTATGGCGCACGGGGTCGATTCGCTCAACGTGGCCGCGGCGAGTGCCGTCGCCTTTTGGCAGCTGTGCCCGCACGTGAGCAACGAGTATCACTACCAGCCGGGGCTGTATCACTAGGCAGATAGTTTGCACCGGGCTCTGACACGGGTGTTTCGGTCGACGTCGGTCGGTGCTAAGCTGCTATTAGCTTAGGTCTTTAATTACTGTTTTGTCGGTTGACGTACGCTTTTGGGGAGGGCGTGTGGCTAAGAAATCTACGGCTATCGATGTAACGCAGGGTGTTATTTGGCAGCAGCTGCTTTCGCTGTGCGTTCCCATCTTTTTTAGTTCGTTTTTTCAGCAGGCCTACACGCTTATCGGTACCTATATCGTCGGTCAGTTTGGCGGCAAGCTCGCGCTAGGTGGCATTCAAGCTACGATGGTGCTCACCGAGCTCTGCATTGGCTTTTGCGTTGGCGTCGGCGCCGGCTGCGCGGTCATTACCGGTCAGTATTTTGGTCAGCACGATGATGAGCGACTGAGTCGTTCGGTCCATACAGCCATGACGCTCGCGATGGTGGGCGGTATCGTTTTCTCGATTCTTGGCATAGTGTTCGTTGAGCCCATGCTGGTGCTTATGAACACGCCGCATGAACTATTGGCCGAGGGCGTGGCCTATGCTCGCTGTTATTTTGCCGCGATGGTTGCGGCACTGCTGCTTAATATGGGAACCGCACTGCTGCGTGCCGTGGGCGACACGCGCGGCCCCGCTGTGATCATTGCCTCTGGCTGCCTGGTTAACGTGGTGCTGGATATCATCTTTGTCGCTGTGTTGCATATGGAGGCGCTGGGCTGCGGCATCGCAGTGGCGCTGACCATTTGCTCCAATGCAACGATGATCGTGTTGCGCATGATGCGCGCTCCGGGCGCATGGCGTCTTTCGCTCATATGACCCAATCCGCTGTCAAGAGCCACAATGGCCCCGCCGACCGCTTGCAATCGGTCGGCGGGGCCTGCCGTTGAACCCGTCCCGGTCCGCCCCCGGCATGTCGTCGACGCCTTCGGCTCAGTCTCATATCCGCGGATACCGTTCTGTCGGCCCGCACTCCATTCCTTCGGCGGGGCTCCCCAAGTCTGTCGAGGCGCATGCGGAGGGCTCCGCGCGCACAGCGAAATAGGGGGTATCCCCGAAGGCCGCCCGGCTCGCCGGGACGGGGGCTATGTCTATTCCGCGCCCTCCCGGCACATCATGCCGAGGGCCCAGAGCCACCTCACGAGCTCGGCCGCGGTGGCCGCGTTGGCCTTCGCCGCGGGCACGCCGCGGGCGAGCATCTCCTCGCGCCGCCGCAGGAGCCGCTCGGACCCCTTCCTCCCGTGCATCCTTATCTCGAGGGGCACGCCCGTGTCCCTTGGCATGAGCTTCGGCTGGTGCCGTGCCGCGGCGTAGCACCATGAACCCTCAACGGCCAGCTTCCTCACGAGCGCGTTGCCCGCACCGCTGATGCCTCCGAGCCGCACGGAGTCGCCACTCGACCTCTGACTCGGCGCGAGGCCGAAATAGGCCGTGACCTGCCTTCCGGAACGGAACCTCGTGAAGTCGCCGACCTCGGCCGAGAAGGCCGCGGCCAGCGCGAAGGCGCAGCCCTTGATCGACTGGAGGGCGGCCACCTCCGCGGCGATCGGGCTGGCATCCACGGCGGCCCTGTACTCGGAGAGCAGGTCCGCCCGGGCCTCCGCCGCGGCCTCGACCTCGTTCCTCAGGGCGGCGAGCGCCCGAACCCCGCCATCGTCCTCCGGCCTGACCTTGTCGAGCCACCTCAGGAAGTCGTAGGTCCAGTACTTCCTCGGGTTGCCGGCGGGCGTGGTGCCGCCGTAGACGAACCCTCGCTTTGCGAGGAAGGCGAGCAGCCGCTGCTTGGCGGTCGCCAGGCGCGCGGTCGCCCCGTCGTAGGCGCCGGCGAGGTCCCTGATGCCCTCGACCTCGGGGGAGGGGACCCATACGGGGGAGATGTCGTGGGCGAGTATCGCCTTGGCCATCCTGGCGGCGTCGTTCCTGTCGTTCTTGGAGGCCGAGTCGGCGGCCGACCTGGGGATCTTCGAGACCGCGGCGACGACGCACTCGACGCCGAGCCCGGCGAGCTCCCTTTGCGGGGCGAAGCCGAGGTAGCCGCTCTCGTAGGCCGCGAGCGACGGCCCGGGGAACCCATCCATCCACCCGGCGATCTCGCCCCAGGGGTTGCCGGGGAACCTCCTCGTCACGGCCTCGCCGGTGTCCGCGTCGAGGGCGCAGACGGTGGTCGACCTCAGGTGGACGTCCATCCCGAACGCGGTAGAATACTTTGGCATGGGAGCCTCCCAACCTCGTTGCGGCGCGGCTGCGCCTATGGCACTTCAACATCATTGTCGCAGCCCCGACCCGCGGTCACGAGCGGGGGCTCCTATCTTTTTAGTGCCCTCGGATTGGGTCATAGTGTCTGTCGGCGTCAAAATATCGGCGTTGTCTTGGCTGCCAAAAGAATGACCCCTCGGAGACGGAGGAAAACGGATCAGTTTGGGCGGTGCTGGCGCCAAGGTTTAAGACCGACGTCGTCCCTTGTTGCTTTCCTACCAGACGGTGAACTGGGCGTTTTCTGTGTTCCAATGGACATCACGAACGTAGTCGCGCACGCCCGTCGCATCTCGTGCTTCGAACAACTCAAGAATATGAGCATGTTCGCTGTTGGCTTTATTGAGCAGTTTGCACGCCGTCTCCTGGTCGACAGTCTCGTAATCGCGCTTGATAAAGCAGCGCTCGAGCTGCGAGATCATATCGCGCAGACGGTCGTTGCCGCAGCGGTTGAAGTACGTCAGATGAAAGTCTCGCTGAATGTCGTCGTACTTTCGGATGAGACCGCCTTGGATCGCGAGGTCCATGGAGCCGACGAGAAATTTAAGCTGCGTAATGTCATCGTCGGTTAGGTTCGGACAGGCGAGATATGCGGCCTGCCCGTCGAGCGGCCCCATAATCTCAAAGACTTCAACGGCGTTTTGCTGATCGAACCCACGGACGCGGAATCCGCGGCGGGGGAGATTGTCCAGATAGCCGTCGCTTGCGAGCTGGATGAGCGCTTCGCGGACCGGCGTGCGCGACACGCCCATGGCATCGCAGATCGCTTGCTCGCTCAGCCGGTCGCCGGCCGAAAGCTCGCCGGCGTCAATACGGCTCGAAATGTAGTCGTATACGTGGTCTTTCAGGGGCCTTCTGAGCGTTTCCATGAGCCTATGTTCCTTAACGGTATATTTCTAAAAGCAAATACGTTTCATTTGAATAGCTCGGTTGAATTATAGAACGAGCAGCTAAATCGTGCTACTTTGCGCCGATAAGCAAGAATACGCTTACCGAAGAATACCTACCGTTCAGGATTGTATACAATATACAAAACAGGAAAACCGCCCTAAGATAAAGTTATCGAAAGGAAGGCGGGCGCGAAGAAGTCCCGCTCTCTGCTAAGAGATCCAAGGAGGATCATCATGACCAAGTTCAGCCACGTCATCATCCGCCGCCCCGGCAAGTCCCTGAGCAATGGCATCACGAGTGCTCCCGAGCTTGGCCAGCCCATCTACGAACGCGCCATCGAGGAGCACTACGATTACGAGCATGCGCTCGAGCAGTGCGGCGTTGACGTGTCGGTGCTGCCGGCACTCGAGCAGTATCCCGACAGCTGCTTCGTCGAAGATCCGGCCGTTATCACTCGCTGCGGCGCCATCATTACCAACCCCGGCGCCGATAGCCGCAACGGCGAGAAGGACGAGATCGAGCCGGCCGTCCGTCGCTTCTTTGACGACGAGCATGTCAAGCACATCGTTTCTCCGGGCACGCTCGACGGCGGCGACGTCATGATGGTCGGTGACCATTTCTACGTCGGTCGCTCCGCTCGTACCAACGAAGAGGGCATCCGCCAGTTCTGTGAGATTCTCGAGGGCTGGGGCCTCGAGGGTTCTGAGGTTCCGCTGGAGGAGGTCCTGCACCTCAAGACGGGCGTCAACTACATCGAGGACAACAACATGCTCGTCTCTGGTGAGTTCATCGATAAGCCCGACTTTGCCCAGTACAACAAGATCGTCGTGCCCGAGGACGAGGCGTACGGCGCAAACTGCATCTGGGTCAACGGTACGGTCATCGTTGCCGAGGGCTATCCGACTGTGCTCAAGGCCGTGCAGGATCTGGGCTACAAGACACTCGTCGTTGACACCTCCGAGTATCGCAAGGTCGACGGCGGCCTTTCTTGCCTGTCGCTGCGCTTCTAACGCGATAGCTGTAACAGTCTGATGATCGCTTGACCGATGGCCCGGCACCCGATTCGGGACGTCCGGGCCATCTTTCGTTCGATCGCATGATGAAGGGGGTGCACATACAATGGCCTCTAAAGCTCAAAATGAAGAGATTATCGACCCTAATGGCCTCGATCTCTTTCGTCTGACCATGATGGTCATTACCGCCAGTATTTGTGGCGGCATCTTTTCGCTTGCCGGCGATATGGCAGCAGGCGGGGCAAATACCGGTGCGGTTATCGTCTCGTGGGGAATTTGCTTTATTGGCGTCTTTGCGCTGATGATGGTGTTCAACGGTTTGTCTCAGGCCCGTCCCGACCTGACCGGCGGCATCTATGCATACGCTGCGGCCGGTTTTGGCGATTACATTGGATTCAACTCCGCTTGGGGCTACTGGATCAGCGCATGTCTTTCCAACGTGAGCTTTGCGCTCTTGCTGTTTAGCGCGCTGGGCTATTTCTTCCCTGCGTTTGGCGCGGGTAACAACCTGCTTTCCATCGTCTGCGCCAGCGTGTTTTTGTGGTTCCTTACCGCCCTTGTGCTTCGTGGCGTTAAGGAGGCTGCGGGCATTAACACGATCGTCACGTTGGCGAAGCTGGTGCCGCTGGGGCTCTTTGTGCTGAGTATCGTGCTCCTGGGTAAGTTCAACGTCGATATCTTTATGGACAACTTCTGGGGAGAGCCGGCTGGTCCTGGCTTTGGCGAGCAGGTTGTCTCGACCATGATTGCCCTTGTCTGGGTCTTCACGGGCATCGAGGGCGCAGTCGTTATCTCGGGCCGTGCAAAGTACGTGCGTGACGTCGGTCGCTCGACGGCGCTCGGATTTGCGGCTGTATTCACGCTGTATCTGATCATCTCGATGCTGTCGCTCGGCATTATGCCGCGCGAGGAGATGGCACAGCTTGTAACGCCCTCCATGGCGGGAATTCTCGAGTGCGCAATCGGTCCGGTTGGTGCTGCCATCGTAAACCTTGGCGTTATCCTTTCGTTGGTCGGCGCGCTGCTGGGCTATGTCATCATTGCGTCCGAGACGCCGTTCGAGGCAGCGCGCCAGGGATCCTTCCCTCTGGCGTTTGCCAAGACGAACAAGCACGACGCCCCGGTGGTAACGGTTCTCGTGAGCTCCGGCATCACGCAGCTCTTCTTGATCGTGTCGTATGTGGCGGCGAGCACCTACCAGTTCTTCTATAGCTGCGCAGTCAACACGATTCTGGTTCCGTATGTCTGCTCGGCTGCCTATTACATGGTGATTGGCTGGAAGAACGAGCATCTGGACGGGCCGCATGCGCCCAGCGTCGGCAAAGCCCGCTTCTTCGGTACGCTCGGCTTCATCTACACATTGTTCCTGGTGTGGTCGACGGGTCTTCAGGGCGTTATGATCACGACGATTCTTTTTGCTCCGGCCATTCCCGTTTATATGCTGGGCGAGCGAGGTCGCGGTAAGCCGGTGCTTCCTCATCTGCACGACAAGCTGATCGCAGCGGTGGTCATTGTTGTGGCGGTCATTTCGCTGTATCTGCACTTTGCCGGCATCGCGCCGATCGTCTAGGACTATGGCAAGCTTCATCACTTGGTAAGCCGACGGGCATCGCGTGTCGGTACTGCTTGGCATTCCATAACTGACGTGGGCCTCTGCAACGTGCCTTTGTGAGCGCCCACCAAGCCCGCGCAGGTGACATTTGTTGCCAGCGCGGGCTTTTGCTGTTGCGGCGAAATGCTGCCGGCAGCTGGGGACGTTCCTATTGTGCCGGCACCCTGGGACACTCCTTGGATGCTCCGCATGCGACGGAGGGAACGGATCATTTTGTCGAGGGGCGGGCGGCTGTTTCGGTCCTCGGGGAAACCGCGTCCCGTTTCGAGAGCAGATTCCGGGCCGCAGTTTCCCCGAGGGCCCCATTGGGAAATTGCATCCCAGTCTGAGCGCCGATTCCGGGCTGCAGTTTCCGCTAGATGCCTCAACCGGAAAGCCCATCCCGTTTAGGTGTTCCGGAGTGGGATTCGGTTTCCGCAACAGGCCCGTCTGGGAAGCAATGGCCCAGAATTCCCCTTGCAACAATCTGTCGATTGAACATCGTTGCATGTTCGCGCTATCATGCATGGTTAAATTGGTTAGCCATGGCAAACAGTTAGTCATGGTGAACATAAATGCAACGCCCTGTGGGCGCCGGGGGAGGAACACGGACGTGAAGCTCGATACACTCGAGATTGGAAAGGACGCCGTTGTCGCATCGGTGGCATCGGACGATCAGGCGCTCCGACAGCATATTTTGGACATGGGTCTAACGCCGGGCACCGAAGTCACCATGATGAAGTACGCCCCCATGGGCGATCCGCTTGAGATCCGCCTGCGTGGCTACGAGTTGACACTGCGCAAGGACGATGCCGCTCGCATCGAGCTCGTGGGTATTCACGACACCGATACGGGTCCGCGCGCTAACGCCGCAATCGGCACGACGGAGCATCCGGCCCTGGGCGAGGGGACGTATTCGCCCCGTGCGGCAAAGACGGCCGTGCCCGAGGGCGCGCCGCTGCACTTTGCCCTCGCCGGCAACCAAAACTGCGGCAAGACCACGTTATTCAACCAGCTGACGGGCTCCAATCAGCACGTCGGTAACTTTCCCGGCGTGACGGTCGACCGCAAAGATGGCACCATCCGTAACCATCCCGAGGCGAGCGTTACCGACCTGCCCGGCATTTACTCCCTGTCGCCGTACACAGGCGAGGAGGTCGTGAGCCGTCAGTTCATCCTCGACGAGCGTCCGGACGCCATCATCGACATCATTGACGCCACCAACATCGAGCGCAACCTGTACCTGACGTTGCAGCTTATGGAGCTTGACCGCCCCATGGTCATCGCGCTCAACATGATGGACGAGGTGACCGCCAACGGCGGCGCCGTAGACGTCAACTTGCTCGAGAGCCTGTTGGGCGTGCCCGTTGTTCCCATTAGCGCTGCCCGCAACGAGGGTATCGGCGAGTTGGTGGATCATGCCTTGCACGTGGCGCGGTTCCGCGAGCGCCCCGGTCGCCTGGACTTCTGCGCGCCCGACGGTCCGGACGGCGGCGCGCTGCATCGCTGCATCCACGGCATTGCTAACCTGATCGAGGACCATGCCGTGACGGCGCACATCCCGGTGCGCTTTGCGGCGACCAAGCTGGTTGAGGGCGACGAGCTGGTGACCGAGGCGCTTCACCTGGATCGCAACGAGCTCGACGCTATCGAGCACATCATCACCCAGATGGAGGGCGAGGCCGGCACCGACCGCCTATCTGCGCTGGCCGATATGCGTTTTAGCTTTATCGGCGACGTGTGCGGGCGTTGCGTCGTCAAGCCGCACGAGAGCCGCGAGCACGTGCGCTCCGTCAAGATTGACCGCATCCTGACAGGTCGTTACACAGCCATTCCGGCGTTTCTGGTGATCATGGGCCTCGTCTTTTGGCTGACGTTTGGCGTGATCGGCGCGGCGTTGCAGGGACTCATGGAGGACGGTATCGCTGCCATCATCGCCTCGGCCGATGCGGGCCTCAAGGCGTTCGGTACCAACGACGTGGTGCGCTCGCTGGCTGTCGACGGCGTGCTTACGGGCGTGGGCAGTGTGCTGACCTTCCTGCCGATTATCGTCGTGCTCTTTTTGTTCCTCTCCATTCTGGAAGACTCCGGATACATGGCGCGCGTGGCCTTTGTCATGGATAAGGTGTTGCGTCGCTTTGGCCTGTCGGGCCGCAGTTTCGTGCCCATGCTCGTCGGCTTTGGCTGCACCGTGCCAGCTATCATGTCGACCCGTACGCTCCCATCCGAGCACGACCGCAAGATGACGGTCATGCTCACGCCGTTTATGAGCTGCTCAGCCAAGCTGCCGGTTTACGGCTTGCTGTGCGGGGCGTTTTTCCCGCAGGCGACGGTTCCCGCCATGGTCTCGCTCTATCTGATCGGTATCGTGGTCGGCTGCGTCGCGGCTTTGGTGCTCAACCGCACGGCATTTAAGGGCGACCCGGTGCCGTTTATCATGGAGCTCCCCAATTACCGCCTGCCGAGCGTCAAGACGACGGTGATGCTGGCATGGGATAAGGCCAAGGACTTCATCACCAAGGCCTTTACCATTATCTTTGCCGCGACCGTGGTCATCTGGTTCCTTCAGACGTTCGACATCCGCTTTAACGTGGTCGCCGACCAGTCGCAAAGCCTGCTTGCCGGTCTGGGTAGCATCATCGCGCCGGTGTTGGCCCCGCTCGGCTTTGGCGACTGGCGCGCCTCGACGGCGCTCGTCACGGGGCTCATTGCCAAGGAGAGCGTCATCTCGACGCTCACGGTGCTTTTGGGCGCAACGTCGCCCGCGGCGCTGTCGACCATGTTTTCGCCGTTTACCGCCTACGTGTTCTTGGTCTTTACGTTGCTGTACCCGCCTTGTGTGGCGGCAATCGGCGCCGTCAAGAGCGAGTTGGGCGCGCGCTATGCCGTGGCCGTATTCGCGTTTCAGGTCGCCGTTGCCTGGATCGTGGCGTTTGTCGTGCATTCGGCGGGCATATTGCTGGGGTTGGCTTAGTTATGAATTGACGGCGCAACCTCTGTGTATCGAATTGTTTTCGGCCCCGCATCTGTACTGACGGATGCGGGGCCGTTGCTATATAATCGCCTCCGCTCAAAATGATTGGAGATGTTATATATGAGTCAGACAAGGCAAGACGGCATCACGCTCAAGCAGTGGCTCCCACTCGTCGGGCTCACCTGCTGTGCGTTCGTGTTCAACACGTCGGAGTTTATGCCCATCGGCCTTTTGACTGATATCGCCGCGTCGTTCTCGCTCACCGAGGCCCAGGCGGGCATCATGATCTCGGTCTATGCCTGGGGCGTCATGCTGCTGTCGCTGCCGCTCATGGTGTTCGCCTCGCGCTTTGAGTTCAAGCGGATGCTGCTGGGCGTGCTGGCCGTGTTCTCGCTCGGTCAGTTCCTGTCCGCTGTGGCGCCGACCTATCCCATCCTGGTCTGCGCGCGCCTGGTGGTCGCTTGCGCACATGCCGTGTTCTGGTCAGTCGCCTCGATTATGGCCTCGCGCCTGGTCGACACTCGCCACGGCGCGCTCGCCATCAGCATGATCGCTACGGGCTCGTCCATCGCGCAGATCTTTGGCCTGCCGCTCGGTCGCGCCATTGGCTTGGCCGTGGGCTGGCGCATGACGTTTGCCGTGGTCGGGGGCCTCTCAGCCATCGCGGTCGTCTACCAGGCAGCGGTGTTCCCGGCCATGCCGGCGGGTGAGCGCTTTACCGTCAAACAGCTGCCCGAGCTGCTCAAGAACCCGCTCCTCATCGCGCTCTACGCAGTCACGGTCTTCATGGCGACCGGCTATTACGCAAGCTACAGCTATATCGAGCCCTTCCTGGCGCAGGTCGCGCACGTCGATGCGGGCGCCATTACCATGACGCTGACGGCGTTTGGCTGCTCTGGTTTGCTCGGAAGCTGGCTGTTTGGCCGCCTGTTCGATGGGCATCGCTTCCCGTTCTTGGCTATCACGCTCTCCGGCGTGCCGGTGGCCCTGCTGCTCATGGGGCCGGCCGCATCGTCGCTCGTGACAGTGCTTGCCGTCTGCGCACTGTGGGGTTGCTGCGCCACGGCCTTTAACGTGGCGTTTCAGGCCGAGCTCATCAAGCACACGCCGGCAGATTCGTCGGCCGTCGCCATGTCGATCTTCTCGGGCCTGTTCAACCTCGGTATCGGCACGGGTACCGCGATCGGCGGAGCCGTGGTTTCGGGTCCCGGTATCGCCTGGATCGGCTTTGTGGGCGGGGCGATTGCCGTCGTGGGCGTTATCCTCGCCATCACGGTGATGTTCCCAGCCATCCGCCGCGCCAAGCCCGTCGCCTAGCCACGTCCCCTCATCAGTTGCGGTGGAATAGTTCCTGTTTAAGGCCTTTGAAGGCTCAAGCAGGAACTATTCCACCGCAACTTATTTTGGGGGAGGGGATGCACGGCAGGCATACAATGGATGTCGTTGTGTTGAGCTTACCGGGAGGTTGCTATGTGGGCATACGAGACGACGTTCTATCAGATCTATCCGCTGGGCTTTTGCGGAGCTCCGCGCGAAAACGCCGCCCCCGTTGCCGAGGATGAGCTCGCCCAGGCCGCCGATGCCACAGCTAGCCCCGATGCCCCCATCATGAAGATAGCCCAATGGGCCGACTACCTGCAGGAACTCGGCGTTGGCGCCGTGCTCATCAACCCGCCGCTCGAGTCCGATAGTCATGGCTACGACACGCGCAGCCTGCGCCACATCGACCGTCGCTTGGGTGGGGATGCCGACTTTGCCGCCGTGTGCGAGACACTGCATGCCCACGGCATCCGCGTGGTGCTCGACGCCGTCTTCAACCATGTGGGCCGTGGCTTTTGGGCCTTCCGCGATGTGCAGGAGCGCAAGTGGGACTCGCCCTACAAGGACTGGTTCCACATCAGCTTTGATGGCGACTCGTGCTACGGCGACGGCTTTTGGTACGAGGGTTGGGAAGGCCATTTTGAGCTCGTGAAGCTCAACCTGCAAAACCCCGCCGTGGTCAATTACCTGCTCGAGTCCGTGCGCCGCTGGGCCGAGGTCTTTGGCGTCGACGGCCTGCGCCTGGACGTTGCCTATATGCTCGACCGTGACTTTATGCGTCACCTGCACGCCTTTACCCGTGAGCTCAAGCCCGACTTTGTGCTGATCGGCGAGACGCTTCACGGCGACTACAACCAGATCGTCAACGACGAGATGCTCGACTCCTGCACCAACTACGAGTGTTACAAGGGCCTGTACTCCAGCTTTAACTCGGTCAACATGTTCGAGATTGCCCATTCGCTGCATCGCCAGTTTGGCGGCGATCCGTGGTGCATCTACCGCGGCAAACATCTGCTGTCGTTTGTCGACAACCACGACGTGCCGCGCCTGGCGAGCATCCTCACCGACAAGTCCTGTCTGCGTCCCGCCTATGGCATGCTCTTTGGCATGCCAGGCATCCCGTGCGTCTACTATGGCAGCGAGTGGGGAATTGCTGGCGAAAAGGGCGGCCCCGATGGTGACTGGGCGCTGCGCCCTGCGCTCGATGAGCCTGCGCCCAACGAGCTGACGGCGTTCATCACGCAACTCGCACACCTTCGCTCGGCCGACGACGCGGCTGCCCGTGCTCTCAACTACGGTGCCTATCGCAACGTGGTGATCCAGAACAAGCAGCTGCTGTTCGAGCGCGCCTGTGACGGCGCGACGGTACTCGTGGCGGTGAATGCCGTGGGTGAGCCCTTCGCCTTTGGCGCCGGCGAGCTCAACGGTTCCTTTGTCGACCTGCTTGCCGACGATGCGCCCACGGTCGAGCTAGCTGGCTCCCTTGAGCTTGCGCCCTACGAGGTGCGCTATCTGTTGAGGGCCTAGATCATGACAGCGCCGGACGAGGGCTATCAACATATTGGGCATGGGTTTGAGCCTGTGTTCGACCAGCGCTCGCGCGTTTTGGTGCTGGGGTCGTTTCCCTCGGTGCTCTCGCGTGCCAATGCCTTCTACTATGGCAATCCGCAGAACCGCTTTTGGCGTGTGATGGCCGCGTGCCTCGGTGTATCCGTGCCGTCCAACGAGGGCGATCCTTTGGCAAACGGTGAGCCCGCGACGCTCGATGCCTCCATTGCCGCCAAGCGGGCCATGCTGCTGAACGGCGGCGTGGCCCTGTGGGATGTGATCGAGAGCTGCGACATTAAGGGCTCGAGCGACGCGAGCATTCGTAACGTTGTGCCGGCACATATCGAGCGCATTACCGATGCCGCGCCGATCGAGGTCGTTGTCTGTAACGGCGGTACGGCAGGGCGACTCTACAAACGCTACTTGCAAGATCGGACGGGGCTGCCCGCCATCGTCCTGCCCTCGACAAGTCCTGCCAATGCCGCCTGGCGCCTGGAACGTCTTGTTGAGCGTTGGCACGAAGCTGTTGACTGGGCTGTTATTTAATTTAGATTTTTGTTTGAGCGTGGGCGCCCAGACGTTTCAGAACGCCTCGCCAGATCGGCGCGGGCACGGCTGGCTCGGCGCAAACCATGCCGTCGGTGCCGACGTTGGCGGCATTGCCGCCGCCAAGTCGCTGTGCATGCTCGACGGAGCAGCCCATGCGCACAGCGCCCACAAGCTTATCCATCGCTTCCGAAAAAGGTCGGCGCAAGAGTCCCATGCGCGGAGAGCGACGAAGCGCCGCAATGCCGCTGCCGGCGCAGATGGCAACGCCGCCACACCACAATTGGTCATGGCGCTCGCATACCTTGTGCAGACGAACGGCGGTCCCACGCGCCTGTTCAGCGCCCTGTCGTGCGGCTTGGATCACGGCATAGACACGCGTTCCCGTACCGCCAAAGCGCTCAAGCGCCTGCTCGATAGCAGTCAACGTCTCATCGTCAGCCATATCTTCAATGGCCAGCACGATGCCATCGGCAACGCCGTCGGCATCATCTGCCTTCAAGTCGACCGGGCGGGGGAGTGCGGTGCCGGAAAGTTGAGCATAGGCGGCGATGGCATCCTGCAGGTCCCAGAGCAAAAACTCAAGATCGGCGCTATTGGGAATACTGATATACGCAATAGTTTGCAGCGTTTTGGGCTTATCGCCGCGCGCGATCGTCTCCATGCCATCTCCTTTCCGGCTCGTTTCCGTTTAGGTTACACCGTCTGGCGGCGCCTCGCCGCGCTATCCTAGTGCAACCCTTACGAAAGGAACGCCATGCGTCTGCCCATGAATACCTCGCTTGCCACGCTCAAGCCCTCCGGTATCCGCCGGATCAATGCGCTCGCCGCCCAGCACCCGGGGTGCATCGCGCTCGCGCTCGGCGAGCCCGATTTTCCCACGCCCGATGTGATTAGCGCCGAGGTGACTGCTTCGTTGGGCCGCGGTGACACGCACTATCCGCCCAACAACGGTCGCCCCGCCCTGCGTGAGGCGTTATCTGCCTACATGGGGGACGCGGGCCTGGCGTTTTCCGCCGATGAGGTCATCCTGACCGACGGTGCGACCGAGGCACTGTCGGCAACATTCATGGCTATGCTCAACCCCGGCGACGAGGTCATTATTCCCACGCCGGCCTTTGGCCTGTACGAAAGCATCGTCGTGGCCAACCACGCCAAAGCAGTCTTTTTGGATACGGAGCCTGCGCAATTTCAGATTGACGAGGATGCGCTTCGTGCTTGCGTGACGCCGGCGACCAAGGCCATCGTCATCTGCTCGCCCAACAATCCTACGGGTTGCATCCTCGACGCGGCATCGCTCGACGCCGTGGCACACGTGGCGGAGCAGGCGGGCATCTACGTGGTCTGCGACGACGTGTACAACCGTCTGGTCTACGTGGATGGCTATGAGCGCTTTGCCCAGCGCCACCCGGAGCTACGCGAGCAGACGGTGGTCATCGAGAGCTTCTCCAAGCCCTGGGCCATGACCGGCTGGCGCTTAGGTTGGCTCGCAGCAGCAGCCCCCGTCATCGCCGAGATTGCCAAGGCTCACCAATACTTAGTATCGAGTGCCGTCTCCTTCGAAATGGACGCCGCAGCCCGAGCCCTCACCGTCGACCCGACCCCCATGCTCAATGTCTACCGAACCCGCCGCAAGCGCGTGCTCGCAGCCTTAAACGCCATGGGCCTCGAAGTAGTAGAGCCCGCAGGAGCCTTCTACACTTTCCCAAGCATCAAAAAGTTCGGCCTAACCAGCGAAGACTTCTGCATCAAAGCCATCAAAGAGGCAAACGTAGCCCTAGTCCCGGGAGACTGCTTCGGAACCGAAGGCCACATCCGCCTAAGCTACTGCGTCTCCGACGAAAACCTGGACGAAGGCCTCCGCCGCCTGTCCACCTTCATTTCAACCTTGTAGCCCTCAGGGACGCAACACATCAGCCCACCGACTTAAGGCTTATGAGTGGGGGCGCCGGCCAACGGGAAACCGGGCTGCCCCAAAGTCACCGCAGGCCGCGCCGCCGAAGGCCAGGCGCAAGGTTTTCGTAGATTCCGCACGAGCCGAAGAGCACTTAATGTGCTCTTCGTGCGAGCCCAGGACCTGACCGAGCGAAAACCTTGCGCCTGGCCTTCGGCGGTGCGGCCGGATGGTGGAATTGTGTGCAGCCCGGTTTCCCGTTGACCGACGCCGGGGTCCCCGCCATAATACTTTCGGTTCACGCACGAATCCGCTGCCAGAGACAGCCGGTGCAAACGGGCATTGCCCGCGAGCTTAATGGGATATCCCGCCAGCCGAGGTGGTCGAGTAGATATGTCTTCTCGCCCCCGTCGCTCATGCAGCGCGGGGGCTTTCTTTTTGGACATGCCCCCGTCACGTCCTTGTGGCGGACCGTGCCCGGAAAGAATTCGAGGAGGTGTAATTCATGCCCCAGCAGTACAAAATCGACAAGGTTGCAGAGATCGAGTCCCGTATCGCCGAGAACGCCGGTCTGTTCGTCGTCAACTACAACGGTCTGACGGTTAAGCAGGCTCAGGAGCTGCGTCATCAGCTTCGCGAGTGCGGCGCCGAGATGAAGGTCTACAAGAACAACCTGGTCAAGATCGCCCTCAAGAACCAGGAGCAGCCCGAGATCGACGAGATCCTCGCCGGCCCCGTCGCTTATGTGTTCTACGAGTCCGAGCCGGTCGAGGCCGCTAAGGCCCTTAAGGACTTCTCCGCTAAGTCCAAGGGCGTCCTTGAGATCAAGGGCGGTATCTCCGACGGCAAGGCCGTTTCCGCTGATGATGTTAAGGCTATCGCCGAGCTGCCCACCAAGGATCAGCTTCTCGGCCAGATCGCCGGTCTCATCTCCGGTTTCGCTCGCGACATCGCTGTCTGCGTCAACGGCGTTTCCTCTGGTCTCGCTCGTTCGATCCAGCAGGTCTCCGAGCAGAAGGCAGCCTAGTCGCTGTTTTCACCCGCGGCGGCAACGCCGCACCCCTGGCGCATTCGCGCCGTGTTTTAACTGATCTCCGTGCATCCGCACGGAAACCGAAAGGACTTAGAAATGGCTAAGCTTACCACCGATGAGATCATCGATGCTCTTAAGGAAATGACCCTTCTCGAGGCTTCCGAGCTCGTTAAGGCTATCGAGGACACCTTCGGCGTTTCCGCCGCTGCTCCTGCCGCTGTTGTCGCCGCTCCCGCTGCTGGCGCTGCTGAGGCCGAGGAGAAGACCGAGTTTGACGTCGTGCTCGAGGGCTTCGGCGACAACAAGATCCAGGTCATCAAGGCCGTCCGTGAGCTCACCAACCTTGGCCTGAAGGAGGCCAAGGAGGTCGTCGAGGGCGCTCCCAAGGCTGTTCTCGAGGGTGCCAAGAAGGAGGACGCCGAGGCTGCCAAGGAGAAGCTCGAGGCTGCTGGCGCTGCTGTCACCCTCAAGTAATCAGGCTTTCTCGCCAGATTTCTTTGCAGACGGGGTTCGCATTGCGAGCCCCGTCTTTTTTGTTTTTCGGTCCCTCGACATCGGTAGCTCAAACTGCCATGTTCTGTGATTTGCGTCGTATCGGGCACCCTGCCGTTGGGCAATAAAATTGCACCATTCGAGCAATAATTTGCGTTGACCTGCTGAAGAATTGTCTCTGCCTTGTAGCGACATATAGTTCCAGCGGTAAGATGCTTAGGTATCGCAATTTGGTCTGCGGCTGTGTGCCGCACGCATGCGGCGCTTTTGCGCCTGCGAAAGGATCTTTGAATAACATGAAGGCAATCATCCCCGCCGCCGGTCTTGGCACGCGTTTTCTGCCTGGCACTAAGTGCACGCCCAAAGAGATGCTGCCGGTGCTCGACAAGCCCGTCATTCAGTACGTCGTCGAGGAGGCGCTCGACCCCGAGGAGGTCGACGACGCCATCATCGTTACTTCTCCCGGTAAGCCCGAGCTACTGAACTACTTCCAGCCCGATCGCTCGCTCGAGAACCTGCTGCGCGAGCGCGGCAAGAACGCCTATGCCGATGCCGTCGCCCACGCTGGCGGTATGCCGGTCGACTTCCGCTATCAGTACGAGCCCAAGGGCCTCGGCCATGCTATTCGCTCTGCTGCCGACGCCGTGGCAGGGGAGAACTTCCTGGTTCTTCTGGGCGACTACGTTGTGCCTAACCGCGACATCTGCGACAAGATGCTCGCCGTTTCCAAGGAGCACGGTGGCGCTTCGGTTGTCGCCGTCGCTGCTTGCTCGCCCGAGGAAGTCAGCCGCTACGGCGTTATCGCCGGCGAGCGCGTCGGTTCGCTCGAGGGCGCCGAGGGCGTTGCCGATGCCGAGCCGGGCGCTGTCTGGCGCATCGGCGGTCTGGTCGAGAAGCCCGCTCCCGATGCTGCTCCGTCCAACCTGTACATCGTCGGCCGCTATCTGCTGAGCCCGCTGGTCATGGACCTGCTGGCAGATCAGCAGGCCGGCAAGGGCGGCGAGATCCAGCTCACCGACGCAATGGCCCGTTCGCTCGATCGCGAGGCCATGTACGCGGTCGTCATCGACCCGCTGTCGGGCTACGACACCGGCACTCCCTCTGGCTGGATGGCCACCAACGCTCTCATGGCTGCAAGCGATCCTCGCTTTGCAAGCGCCTTCTGGGACGCCATCGACGAGCGCGGCGGCTTGATGCGCAAGTAAGCCTTCGGACATCGACATTTACGGGCGCGGACCTCGGTTCGCGCCCGTTTTTTATAAGAGCTGCGATTGCCGGCTCTCTGTTCACAGAAAATATATGAACAGATGTTCGGTATACCACTATCTACCTGCGTGTTTTCTGTCGAAAAACTTTGCTACTCCAAAAACTCAATCGCGTCAAGGCTTTTCTTGCCCAACGGTCGGTACCTGATAAACTATTAGGTTGCGATAACTGGCGAAGCTATGCCTCGCCAACCCACCGAGCATTTCCGTGAAGGAGGAAAAACCTGGTGACCTACGCATACACTGCCACTGAGCGCAAGCGCGTCAGCTTCGGGAAAATCCCGGAGGCCATGGAGCTCCCCAACCTTATCTCTGTTCAAAGGGAATCCTTTGAGCGTTTTAAGGACGAGGGCCTTCGTGAGGCGTTCAAGGAATCCAGCCCCATCCAGAGCCAGAACCATGTTCTCGAGGTTACCTTCGGCGAGCATCAGTTCGGCGACCCCGCGCACACCGTCGAGGAGTGCCGCGAGAAGGACATGACCTATCAGGCCCCGCTTCTGACCGACGTCCGTCTCACCAACAAGGAGACCGGCGAGATCAAGGAGCAGCTCGTCTTTATGGGCGACTTCCCTATGATGACCGATCAGGGCACCTTCATCATCAACGGTACCGAGCGTATCGTCGTCTCGCAGCTCGTCCGTTCCCCGGGTGTGTACTACAGCTCCGAGATGGATTCGGGCAAGCAGATCTACAAGGCCCAGATCATCCCGTCCCGCGGTGCCTGGCTTGAGTTTGAGGTCGACAAGCGCGACCAGCTCATGGTCTCCATCGACCGTAAGCGCAAGCAGAGCGCCACGATGTTCCTGCGCGCCCTTGGCATTGCCGTCACCAACGACGACATCATCGAGCTGCTCGGCAACTCCGATGTGATCAAGCGCACCCTGGAGCGCGACACCGCCCTCACCCGCGAGGATGCCCTTATCGAGATCTACCGTCGCCTGCGCCCGGGCGAGCCTCCCACCGTGGATGCTTCCCGCAGCCTGCTCGAGGGCCTGCTCTTTAACCCGCAGCGCTACGATCTGGCCCGCGTTGGTCGTTACAAGGTCAACAAGAAGCTCAACCTCACCACCGAGGAAGAGGTCACGGTGCTCACCGACGAGGATATCGTCGCGACGCTGCGCTACCTGCTGTCCCTCGCTGCCGGCGAGCAGGGCTTCAAGGTCGACGACATCGACCACTTTGGCAACCGCCGTATTCGTACCGTCGGCGAGCTCGTCGCCAACCAGTTCCGTATCGGCATGAGCCGTATGGAGCGCGTCGTCCGTGAGCGCATGAGCTCCCAGGACATCGACGAGATCACCCCGCAGTCGCTCATCAACATCCGCCCGATCGTGGCCTCCATCAAGGAGTTCTTCGGTTCCTCGCAGCTCTCGCAGTTCATGGACCAGGCGAACCCCCTGACCGGTCTGACCCACAAGCGCCGTCTGTCCGCACTCGGCCCTGGCGGTCTTGCCGGCCACAAATCCGGCTCCAGCCGCCGCACCAACGTGCCGACGGCCGTCCGCGACGTTCACAACTCGCACTACAGCCGCATGTGCCCGATCGAGACCCCCGAAGGCCCCAACATCGGCCTGATCGGCTCGCTCGCCCTCTACGCCCGCGTCAACGAGTACGGCTTCATCGAGGCTCCGTTCCGCCGCGTCGAGAACGGCGTTGCCACCGACCAGATCGACTGGATGACCGCTGACGAGGAAGAGAAGCACGTCATCGCGCCGGCCAACACGCCGCTCGATCCCAAGACCAACGAGTTCATCACGACCGATGCCGAGGGCAAGCTTGTCCGCCCGCACACCGTGATCGCCCGTACCCGCGACTTCGACGGCTCCTTCGGCGCTCCCGCCGACGTGCCTGTCGAGGACGTCGACTACATGGACGTCTCGCCGCGTCAGATGCTCTCCGTCGCAGCCACGCTGATCCCGTTCCTGGAGCACGACGACGCCAAGCGTACGCTGATGGGCGCCAACATGCAGCGTCAGGCCGTGCCGCTGGTTCACCCTGCCGCTCCCTATGTCGGTACCGGCATGGAGCGTCGCGCCGCCCTGGACTCCGGCGAGGTCACCCTGGCCAAGAATGCCGGCGAGGTCATCTTTGCCGACGCCGCCAAGATCATCGTCAAGCATGCCGGCGGCATGGACGAGTATCACCTGGCCAAGTACCAGCGCTCCAACCAGTCCACCTGCATCAACCACCGTCCGCTCGTGCGCGTCGGTGACACCGTTGAGCAGGGCGAGCCCCTGGCTGACGGTCCCTCGACCGATCATGGCGAGCTCGCACTGGGTCAGAACCTCACCGTGGCATACATGCCGTGGGAAGGCTTCAACTACGAGGACGGTATCGTCGTGTCCGAGCGCCTGGTGGCCGAGGACCTGCTGACGACCATCAACATCACCCGTCACGAGATCGATGCCCGCGACACCAAGCTCGGCCCCGAGGAGATCACCCGCGAGATCCCGAACCTCTCCGAGGATATGCTTGCCAACCTCGACGAGGACGGCATTATCCGCATCGGCGCTGAGGTCGGCCCTGGCGACATCCTGGTCGGCAAGGTCACGCCTAAGGGCGAGAGCGCTCTGACCGCCGAGGAGCGCCTGCTGCGCGCCATCTTCGGTGCCAAGGCCCACGATGTCCGCGATACCTCCCTTAAGATGCCTCACGGCGCTTACGGCCGCGTCATCGACGTCGTCCGCTTTAGCCGCGAGAACGGCGACGATCTGGCCCCCGGCGTCAACGAGCAGGTGCGCGTCTACGTTGCCCAGCGTCGTAAGATCCAGCAGGGCGATAAGATCGCCGGCCGCCACGGCAACAAGGGTGTTATCTGCAACGTTCTGCCGGTCGAGGACATGCCCTACATGGCTGACGGTACCCCGATCGACGTTATCCTCAACCCGCTGGGCGTTCCTTCGCGTATGAACGTCGGCCAGCTGCTCGAGTGCCACCTTGGCTGGGCTGCTGCCTGCGGTTGGGATACCGAGCAGGCCGACTCCGACAAGTATGTCCCCGGTCCGTTCTTCGTCTCGACGCCCGTTTTCGACGGCGCCAAGGAGGACGAGATCGCCGAGGTCATCCGTCGCGCCAACAAGAACATGCTCAACAAGGCCACCGCTGCCTTTGGCGATCACATGCGCCCCGAGTTTGTCACCCAGCTTGACGAGCGCGGCAAGACCCGTCTGTTCGACGGCCGCACCGGCGAGGAGTTCCGCGAGCCCATTACCGTGGGTACGTCCTACATCCTCAAGCTCGGCCACATGGTCGATGACAAGATCCACGCCCGTTCGACTGGCCCTTACAGCCTGGTTACCCAGCAGCCGCTGGGCGGCAAGGCTCAGTTCGGCGGTCAGCGCTTCGGCGAGATGGAAGTTTGGGCACTGTACGCATACGGTGCTTCCAACGTCCTGCAGGAGATCCTGACCGTCAAGTCCGACGATACCGTGGGCCGCGTCAAGACCTACGAGTCCATCGTCAAGGGCGAGAACGTCCCGGTTCCGGGTATCCCCGAGTCCTTCAAGGTTCTCGTCAAGGAGATTCGTTCCCTCGCGCTTGACATCGAGCCCATGCACGATGCCGACGAGGACGCCTCCGCCCCCGTGACCGCCGAGGAGACCTCTGCCCTCGATGACCTGGCTGCGCTCGCCGGCGTTGACGCCGACGTCGAGGCCCAGGATGCCGAGACCGCCGAGGCACCCGAGGCTGTCGCCGCCACGACCACTGATAAGGAGTAGTTGACTGTGGCAGATTTCGAAGCTACTGATTTTGACGCGGTAAAGATCTCCCTTGCCTCCGCCGACCAGATCCGTTCCTGGTCGCACGGTGAGGTCAAGAAGCCGGAGACCATCAATTACCGTACCCTCAAGCCCGAGAAGGACGGCCTGTTCTGCGAGAAGATCTTCGGTCCCGCCAAGGACTGGGAGTGCTCCTGCGGCAAGTACAAGGGCATCCGCTTTAAGGGCATCGTCTGCGAGCGCTGCGGCGTCGAGGTCACCTCGGCCAAGGTGCGTCGCGACCGCATGGGCCACATCGAGCTCGCCGCTCCCGTGTCCCACATCTGGTACTTCAAGAGCCCCACGAGCTTCCCGATGAGCCGTATGCTCGACATCAAGTCCAAGGACCTCGAGAAGGTTCTGTACTTTGCCAGCTACATCATCACCGAGGTCGACTACGAGGCTCGCGAGGCCGATGCTGACGACCTGCGCGAGGAGCTCGCCGCCGATCTGGAAGAGATCGATGCCGAGTGCGCCCGCCAGATCGAGTCCCTCAAGGAGCAGGGCAACCCCGAGAACTTTGACGAGTTCTCCGATGAGGAGCCTCTGACCCCCGAGGAGATCGCCTCCGGCATCGTCGACATCGAGGAAGAGTGCAAGGACGACAAGCAGCTCCGCACGGATGCCTTCAACGCCTTCATGAAGCTCTCCGAGCGCGACCTCATCTCTGATGAGCCGCTGTTCCGCGAGATGACCCGTTACTACTCCATGTACTTCAAGGGTGGTATGGGTGCCGAGGCTGTCCGCGACCTGCTCGCTGCCATCGACCTCCCTTCCGAGGCCGAGAAGCTCAAGGCCATCATCGCCGACGAGGATTCCCAGAAGCAGAAGCGCGAGAAGGCCGTCAAGCGCCTTGAGGTCGTTGACGCCTTCCTGAAGGGCGGCAACAGCCCCGCGAACATGATCCTGGACGTCATCCCGGTCATTCCGCCCGATCTGCGCCCGATGGTCCAGCTCGACGGCGGCCGCTTCGCCGCGTCCGACCTCAACGACCTGTATCGTCGCGTGATCAACCGTAACAACCGACTCAAGCGCCTGCTCGACCTGGACGCCCCTGCGATCATCGTGAACAACGAGAAGCGCATGCTCCAGGAGTCCGTGGACGCCCTGTTCGACAACGGCCGTCGTGGTCGCCCGGTCTCTGGCCGTGGCGGTCGCCCGCTCAAGTCGCTCGCCGAGGCCCTCAAGGGCAAGCAGGGTCGTTTCCGTCAGAACCTGCTGGGTAAGCGTGTCGACTACTCCGGCCGTTCGGTTATCGTTACCGACCCCAAGCTGCTGCTGCACCAGTGCGGTCTGCCCAAGACCATGGCGCTGGAGCTCTTCAAGCCCTTCGTCATGAAGCGCCTGGTCGAGCTTGGCAAGGTCGAGAACATCAAGGGCGCCAAGCGCGCTATCGACCGCGGTGCCACCTTTGTGTGGGACATCCTCGAAGAGGTCATCGACGGCCGCGTCGTGCTGCTCAACCGTGCACCGACTCTGCACCGTCTGTCCATCCAGGCCTTTGAGCCGGTGCTGGTCGAGGGCAAGGCTATCCACCTGCATCCGCTGGTTTGCTCGCCCTTCAACGCCGACTTCGACGGCGACCAGATGTCTGTCCACGTGCCGCTGTCCAGCCAGGCTCAGGCCGAGGCTCGCGTGCTCATGCTCTCTGCGAACAACCTGCGCTCGCCGGCATCCGGCAAGCCGGTCAACATCCCTTCGCAGGACATGATCATCGGTGTGTACTACCTCACCCAGGTTCGCGAGGGTCTGCCGGGCGAGAACCACGTGTTCTCGAGCTTCGACGACGCGCTGCACGCCTATGACTGCCGCTCCGAGGTCGACATGCAGGCCAAGATCCAGGTCCGCGTGTCCGCTGCCGATGCCAACGTCATCAACGAGGACGGCACCCGTATCTTCCGCGTCAAGAACGGCAAGAACGAGTTTGTCGACTACGACGTCACCGGCAACAAGACCGCGCGCTTCGAGACTTCTATCGGCCGCATCATCTTCAACCGCCAGTGCCTGCCCGAAGACTATGAGTTCATGAACTACAAGATGGTCAAGGGCGACGTGGCCAAGCTGGTTGCGGACTGCTGCGATCGTTACCCCGAGGCCAAGGTCGGCCCGATCCTCGACGCCATCAAGTACTCCGGCTTCCACTACGCTACCCGCGCCGGCCTCACCATCTCGGTGTGGGACGCTCTCATCCCTGCCGAGAAGCAGGAGCTGCTCGATCGCGCCCAGGCCAACGTCGACCAGATCAACGAGTACTTCGAGGAGGGCTTCATCAACGAGACGGAGCGCCACATCGAAGTCGTTAACGAGTGGACCGCTTGTACCGACAAGGTCGCAGCGCTCATGCTCGACATGTTCGACGAGGAGAACCCGCTGTACATGATGGCCGACTCCGGCGCCCGTGGTTCTAAGACCCAGCTGCGTCAGCTCGGTGGCATGCGTGGCCTGATGGCAGACATGTCCGGCGAGACGATCGACCTTCCCATTAAGGCGAACTTCCGCGAGGGCCTGCTGCCGCTCGAGTACTTCATTTCGACCTACGGCGCCCGTAAGGGCCTGGTCGATACCGCATCCCACACCTCGGACTCTGGTTACCTGACCCGTCGTCTGGTCGACGTGGCCCAGGACGTCATCGTCCGCGAGGAGGACTGCGGTACGCACGAGGGCGTCACCTACAACCTCATCATCCCCGGCACCACCGATCTCAACACCGACCTCGTCGGCCGTTGCTTCATCGAGGACGTCGTGGCCCCCGATGGCACCGTGCTCTTTGAGCAGGACGGCTACATCGAGAAGGTCGCCGACATCCAGAAGATGGTCGATGCGGGCCTCAAGAAGGTCAAGCTTCGCGCGCTGCTCACCTGCCGCTCCAAGTACGGCGTGTGCCAGAAGTGCTATGGCTGGGATCTTTCCACCCGTCGTCCGGTCGCCATCGGTACTGCCGTCGGCATTATTGCCGCCCAGTCCATCGGCGAGCCCGGTACGCAGCTTACGATGCGTACCATTCACTCCGGCGGCGTCGCTGGCGTCGACGATATTACGCAGGGTCTGCCTACGGTCAGCCGTATGTTCGATATCGTCGGTAACGTCAACGAGAAGATTCTGGGCCGCGAGGCCGAGCTGGCTCCGTACTCCGGCCACCTCTCGATTAAGCCCGAGAAGTCCGAGTACGTGTTGACGCTCACCGACTCCGAGGACCACACCCGTGTCCTCGACGAGCGTCGCGTCCCCGCTTCGGTGCGCTTCATGCCCGAGATCGAGGACGGCTGCGAGGTTCGCGCCGGCGACCAGATCACCAAGGGCTTCGTCAACTTCCGTAACCTGCGCAAGCTGACCGACATCGAGTCGACGATGCATACCTTCGTCGAGAGCGTCAAGGACGTCTACACCAGCCAGGGCGTCGACCTGAACGACAAGCACATCGAGGTGCTCGCACGTCAGATGCTGCGTCGCGTTCAGATCACCAACCCCGGCGACTCCAAGTACCTGCTTGGTCAGTACGTCGACCGCTACGAGTTCGCCGACGAGGTCGAGCGCGTTGCCCGTCTGGGCGGTCAGGCTCCTGTGGCCGAGCCCGTCATCCTGGGTACGCTCAAGGTCGCGTCCAACATCGACTCCTGGCTGTCGAGCGCTTCGTTCATCCGTACCGCCGGCGTCCTTACCGAGGCTGCCATCGAGGGCAAGGTCGACCACCTGCTCGACCTTAAGTCCAACGTCATCGTCGGTAAGAAGATCCCGGCCGGTACCGGCCTCAAGCCGTACGCCAACGCCAAGCTGACGTATCGCACGGCCGACGGCTACGTGGACATCGACGGCCCGGCTTCGCCCAACGCCAAGTCGCTGCCCGAGTGGGCTCCGGTTGAGCTCAAGGACCTGGACGAGCAGCTCCCGCAGCAGCTCGACTGGGCCGGCTACGACGAGTTCGGTGGTGCTGACGGTTCGTTCACCCGCAACGGCCACACCATCTCCGCCGAGAAGGCTCGCCTGTACCTGTTCGACGACCTGGGCGTGTCGCAGCGCTGGACCAACAAGTTCAGCGAGGTTGGCATCGAGACGGTCGGCGATCTGGTTGGCAAGTCCGAGGAGGATCTGCTGCGCATCGATGGCATCGGTGCCAAGGCGATCGAGGAGCTCCGTGACGGCCTCGAGGCCCACGATCTGCTCTACATCCTCGAGAACAACGACGACGTTGCCGACGAGGAAGACCTCTCGCAGCTGCTGCAGATGGTCTTTAGCCCCGACGGTCCGGACGATATCCTGCTGGGTACCTCCGCTCCGACGCATCACGCCGACGCCGACGAGGAGCTCCTGGGCGCCCCGATCGACGACAAGAAGGCTCCCGCCAACGGCGCGATCAACGAGGACATGGCTTCCCTCGACGAGCTGCTCAACCAGCTCGTGGACACCGACGACGCCGAAGAGGCCAAGGACAACGACGAGGAATAATTTCCTAGTACGTTAACCGCCCTTCCAAAGACCCGTTTCCCAACAGGGAAGCGGGTCTTTTTTGAAGAGAACCTGCCAAAAAGGGACAGGTTTATTTTGGTAGGTTTTTCCTGCTTGAATTTGAAACATTTCGTTCGGTCAAAGCGTATCTATGGTGAGGGCCTCAGCAAGAATCATTAACGTCACCGGGAGGTGATTATGGAAGAACAAGCATTTAGACAGGCGGTCGAGGATCACCGTGATGTCGTGTTTCGAATCGCATTGACGTACCTGCGCGATCGTGCCGACGCCGACGATGTTGCCCAGGATGTCTTTCTTAAGCTGCTTAAAAGCGATGGACATTTTGAAAGTTGGGAACATCTTCGTCGATGGCTTATCCGGGTCACGATCAATGAATGCAAATCGCTCTTTCGAAAGCCATGGAGGCGTGTGGAGGATATTGAGAACCTGGCCGAGTCGCTTTCGACAGGGCAGGATGAGACCAAGGCCGTCCTGTCAGATGTCATGCGGCTTCCGGAACGATTCCGTATCCCCATCGTGCTCTATTACTATCTGGGCTTCTCGACTTCAGAGATTGCCGAGTTGCTGCACGTACCAGCCGCGACAGTTCGAACGCGTTTAGCTCGCGGCAGATCGAAACTCAAGTTCATCCTAGAGGAGGGCGACCGTGAAATCCAATCAAATCAAGCAGGCCTTCGAGTCCGTCCAAGCCGATAGCGATCTTGCTGACCGTGTTCTTTATGCCGCTGCTGGAGAGCCGCTTCGTCGAAAGGGTCACGCGAAGCCTCTGTATGTTGCCGTAATCGGATGCCTTGCCGGAGTGCTGGCGACCGGAGGGGTCGCCTACGCCGTCGTCAATTCCAGTTATTTTGCCTCTGCCTGGGGAAACCATGGCAACGGAGAGTCCATTACCTGGACTCAAGGTGGCTCGTCGGGGACTAAATATACCTACACCAGAGAGTTTGGTGATGGTATCGCGCCCCAAAGCCTGGAGGGCACAGTCCAGAAGGTCAATCTGTCCGTCGAGGGCAACGGCTATACACTCGACATTCATGATATGGCTATCGATAAAAACGGTTGCGGTGCCGTGACGTTTACGTTGTCCAATCCAAATGGTGTTAACTGCTACAAGCCGGCAGCAGAGATCGGCGAACTTGTTCTTTATGGTGAAGAAGAACAGGGCATCGGCACGCCCGATATGAAGTTCGGCGAGGAATGGGCTGACACACGCTGCACCATTGATAAGGACACATCAAGCGATACTGTCATTAATGGCACGATGTACTTTGCTTCTATGGATCGCGAGCGAGGTTTTCAACATGCGGTCACCTGGAATATCTCGTGGACCGAGGGCGAAGGCGAGGATGCGAAGCCGTTCAAGGCATCGACGCCCGAGTTTAGCGTTGGAGCGTACGTCGATACAAAGGAACTCCGCTCCGATGACTCGACTCTTGAGATTAGCCCGTTTTCCATCCAGACGCACATCGATGATCTGGGCTATGAAGCAGTTGATAATAAGCTGACCGTCAGCTACAAGGATGGATCGGAGCAGACTATCGAAGATGACGACGCAGGGGTGTTCAACTTATATTTTTCTTATGCGCGCAATAGCGGAGAGAACATCTGGGTGCCAACGAAGTTGATTGATGTCGACCAAGTGGTCTCAGTAACGCTTGAGGGCACGAGGTGCACGTCAACAGGAGAGACCGAAACAGAAGTACCCTTTACCATCGTCTATTCGTAAGATTTGGGGCCGCTTCCTACTAGGGGAAGCGGCCTCTTTTGCGTTAAATGGAAACGCCGCCGATTTCCATGCGACAGATGAGAGCAGATTACCGCTGGAGCGCGACGTTTTCCCAGATAAAACCGACCAAAATAAACCTGTCCCTTTTTGGCAGGTAACGTTGCCCCGACGAGCACGTCGGATTCCCGGTCCGGGCGGCCCGCTGTTTAAGTTTGTCGCGAGTTCCGCACGCAAAGGAAAGCACTTAATGTGCTTTCCGTCTTGCGCAG
>USHR01000003.1 GCA_900554495.1 uncultured Collinsella sp. | reverse complement strand
CCGCGTGTAATTTGCCCGAGGCGTGGGCCGATAGCGTATCATTATCTCTTGCTTGTTTGCACTGCTCAGGGAGGGGCCGCGCATGGCGCAGGAACACGATCTGTTTGATGACATTATCGAGATCAGCAAGGGTTTCGACTTTCTTAAAAACCCGCTTGGCGGCGTGACCGACGCGCTCGATCCGTCGGCGCCGCAGTGGAATCCTGCCGACTACAAGGAGCGTCCGCGCGGCAACACCATTCCGTGCTTGACCTGCAAAAACGAAAAGAGCGGCTGCACCGCGTGCATGGACGTGTGCCCGGTCAACGCTATCGAGGTCGAGGAAGACGCCATCGAGATCCTCGACTCCTGTCGCAAGTGCGGTCTGTGCGCCGCTGCTTGCCCGACGGAGGCGATCATCTCTCCGCGCCTTGCACCCAAAAACGTCTACGACGACATTGTCTCTGCTGCTACGAGCCACGAGACCGCCTACGTCACCTGCACACGCGCCCTTAAGCGCATGCCGCGCGAAAACGAGGTCGTCGTCGCCTGCGTGGGCGATATTACGGCAGAGACTTGGTTTTCGGTACTGGCCGACTATCCCAACGTGAGTGTGTACCTGCCGTTGGGCGTGTGCGATAAATGCCGCAACACCGGCGGTGAGGATATTCTGGGCGAGGCGATTGCGAAGGCCGAGGAGTGGTCCGGCACGGGTATGGGCCTGGAGGTCGACCCCAAGAGCCTCAAGTGCCATAAGCGCCGCGAGTACGAGCGCAAGGAGTACATGGAAAAGATCGCCCGCACCACGGGCCTGACGGTGACCAAGCTCAATCCGGCGACGGCGGCGCTGGCCTCGGTGACGCAGAAGTTGAAGGCCCACCGTCACCAGATCACGCAGCTCGAGCGCACACTCAACACCATGTGCGGCACCACGACGACCAAGCGTCGCCGTTCGCTCACGCACGGGCGCCAACTGGTGCTCTCGACGTTGCAAAACCACCCCGAGCTTGCCCAGAACATGCAGGTGAGCACGCCGGAGTGCGATTTTGACAAGTGTACGTCGTGCGGCGAGTGCGTCAACGTGTGCCCCACGTTTGCCTGCGATCTGGTGGGAAGCGGCCGCTTTGCGTTGGAGTCCACGTATTGTTTAGGCTGCGGCGCCTGTGTCAAGGTTTGTCCCGAGCATGCGCTCAAGCTTGTTGAGCACGACGCGTCCAATCTGGTCGTCGTCGATCCCGAAGCCGAGGAAAAGGCCGCCCAGAAGGCGAAGGCTCACGAAGAAGCTGAGAAGGTCAAGGCCGAAGCAAAGGCCAAGCTCGACAAGATGCTCGATCAGGTGGAGAAGCTCGCGGACTAGCTAAAAGAGCGTAAATGATGGCCGGTGGGACAGGTACTGCCCCACCGGCCAAAAAGTTGCGGTGGAATAGTTCCTGTTTCGCCCTTAAGCTGGCCATTCTAGGAGCTATTCCACCGCAACTAATAGATGGTTAGTTCATGCTGCTTTGGTGGCCGGTTCGACCGGTGCCGTTGCGCGTCACGGTTTCATGGAGTAAAAAGAAGCTGGGAACCTGCTTTGTCTCGGTGTATTCCATAAGGATGCCGTCGGCGTTGTAGGTCTGTCCGCGTACAACGGCGAGTGCGTTAAAGTTGTCGAGATCGAGTACGCGTGTATCCTCGGGCGTGGGATGCTCAATCGTTACGTCGCGTTTGCCCGTGGCAATCTTAATGCCAAGGTCTTCTTCGAGGTAACGATAGATCGAGTCGTTGACAATCTCGGGTGTCAGCCCCGGTACCTGTGAGCTTAGGTAATAGGAGTCGTCGGAGCACACGGCATGTCCGTCTGCATAACGGATGCGTTTGGCGCGCGTAAGCTCGCAGCCTTCGGGAAACCCGGTAATCTTGGAGAGCGCCTTGCTACAGACGAGGAGCTCAAAGACGGTGGTGACAGTCTTGAGCTCAAAGCCCCGGCTGGTCGCGATTTCCTTAAAGGTCTCGAGTCCGCCGCCGCCACGACTCGTCTCGTCACTGATGTTGCGAATGACGCGCATGCCTTTGCCTTGCTGGGGGAGCACGTAACCATCTGCCGCAAGCAT
The DNA here is from genome assembly GCA_900554495.1 of uncultured Collinsella sp. Taxonomy (GTDB): domain Bacteria; phylum Actinomycetota; class Coriobacteriia; order Coriobacteriales; family Coriobacteriaceae; genus Collinsella. The sequence continues at coordinate 27,022 of USHR01000003.1, read as the reverse complement.
CGAGATGGCGCGACGGACCGTCATGCGCGAACAGTCAAACAGCTGCGTGAGCTCAGTCTCCGAAGGCAGATAACTCTGATAGGCATATGTGCCGTCGTCAATCGACTGCTTCACGTTGTCATAAATAGTTTGGAAGATGGCTCGCGCCATGACGGTCTCCTAGAGCTGGGTGCGTGAACGACGGATGAGGGCCGTCCGTGCAGGTGTCAATCGATTTACTTGCTGGGATCGATTATATATTTGCCCATGGCACGCAGGGCCGGGTCTGACAGGATGGCGCCGAGTTCGTCGAGGGAAGCCACCTTGGCGACCATCGAAGAAACGTCGAGCCTGCCGGAGTCGATGAGTTCGAGCGCGCGACGCTGTGTGTAAGGGTTGATGTAGGACGAGGTGAGCACAAGCTCCTTCTGGAAGACCTCGAAGGGCTTGACGGTGATCGTCTCATCGGGCTTGGTAAGTCCGAACATCATAACCGTGGCCTTATGACCGGCGATTCTAATGGCCTGCTCAATGGTGACGGGCTTACCGACGCATTCGATTACAACGTCGACGTTGCCGACGCCCTCCTGCTTCAGGCGGGCCGGGACGTCCTCGTGGATGGAATCAATTGCCAGGTCGGCGCCGAGTTTGAGTGCAACCTCGCGTTTGCCCTCGACGGGCTCGAGCAAGACGACCTTGGTGGCGCCGGCGTTTTTGGCGAGCTGCATCATGAGCAGGCCGATCATGCCGCCGCCGATAACGACAACCGTGCTGCCGGGCTTGATGTTGCACATATCGATGCCGTGCAGGCAGCACGCCACGGGCTCGGTCATGGCACCCTGCTCGAAGCTGGTGTGTTCACCCAACTTGTAGACTTGCTGCATATCGACGGAGCAGTACTCGGCAAAGCCGCCGTTAACGGTGGTGCCGTAACCGGTCATATGCTCGCAGTAGTGGTTGATTCCGTCGCGGCAGGGTTCGCAGCAGCCGCAGGGATGGTTCGGGTCGATGCACACGCGATCGCCCGGTTTAAAGCCAGCGACGTCGCTGCCCACGGCCTCGACAACGCCCGCAAACTCATGACCAAGGATCGTGGGCGGGGTAACGTCGGCTGCACCCTTGTCGCCTTCATAGATATGAACGTCGGTACCGCAAACGCCGCAAGCTTTGACGTTGATCAGAACGTCGCGCCTGCCCACGGCCGGCTTTGCCGATTCCTCGACTCTGAGGTCGTGCTTTCCATAGAAGACCGCGCTTTTCATGGTGACTCCTTAACGTGGCGGTGAATGTTGTAATGAAGTATAGGCTTGTCTATAGATATAGACAAGCACATCTAGACAAGTAGAAAAGAAAAATGAAATGCAGCCATCAGCTATGTCAGATTTAACAGGCAAAATACTGGACATATACCGTTTACGGTCAATAATCAACCGTTTACCGACCGTAGTATTTATGCTAACTTGTCTAGATAAGTGATATGATAAAAATAGAAGCGCAAGAAGTCAGGGAAGCGGGCCCACCCGTCCTATTGCACGAGGTACACGCAAACGGCGCGTCTGTGGTCTCGAGTGAAGCCAAAACCGCAGCGCTCCGAATGAAGAGAGGGGGATTCCCCGTCATGATGCAAAAGATACAACGTTTCGGCGGTGCAATGTACACGCCTGCAATTCTTTTCGCATTTTCCGGAATCGTCGTCGGCCTGGGTACGTTGTTTACCACCGAGGCGATCTTTGGCGAGATGGCCACCGCGGGCCATCTTTGGTTTGATTGCTGGAATGTGCTGCTCCAGGGTGGTTGGACACTCTTTAACCAGATGCCGTTGCTGTTTTGCGTAGCGTTGCCAATCTCGCTCGCGAACAAGCAGAACGCTCGCTGCTGCATGGAGGCTTTGGCCATCTACCTTACCTTCAACTACTTTGTAAGCACAATCTTGGGGCAGTGGGGCCCTGTCTTTGGGGTCGACTACTCTGTCGAGGCGGGCAGCGGTACTGGTCTTGCCACTATCGCAAGCATCAAAACGCTTGATATGGGCATCATGGGCGCGCTTATCATTTCAGGTATCGCCACGATGCTTCACAACAAGTACTTCGACACCGAACTTCCTGAGTGGCTGGGCGTGTTCTCGGGCTCCGTGTTCATCTATATGATCGGTTTCTTCGTTATGGTTCCGGTCGCTCTTATCGCCTGCCTGGTGTGGCCGCATGTTCAGGCTGCTATCTCCGCCTTCCAGGGATTCATCCTTTCCGCCGGTACGTTTGGCGTGGGTGTCTTTGCTTTCTTCGAGCGCGTGCTGATCCCTACAGGCCTGCACCACTTTATCTATACGCCGTTCTATTACGACAACGCGGCGGTCAACGGCGGCATCTTTGCTGCTTGGGCCAACATCCTGCCCCAACTGGCTGCCGATCCGAGCATTGCTCTTAAGGATGCCGCACCCTGGGCTGCCTATACCTGCCCTGGTTGGACTAAGGTCTTCGGCTCGCTTGGCGTCGCCATTGCGTTTTATATGACCGCCAAACCCGAGCGCAAGCAGCGCGTCAAGGCTCTGCTGATCCCGGTCACCCTTACCGCTATGCTTTGCGGTATCACCGAGCCGCTTGACTTCACCTTCCTGTTCATCGCGCCCGGCCTGTTCGTCGTCCACTGCGTGCTCGGAGCGCTCGGCTGCATGGCTCAAAACCTCCTTGGTGTCGTGGGCATCTTCGACGGCGGCATCATCTCGATGCTCTCGTGGGACTGGCTGCCCCTTTGGGCCGCACACGGTCTGCAGTACGCCATCTCCATCCTTGTCGGTCTGTGCTTTACCGCCCTTTGGGTCGTGGTCTTCCGTTTCCTGATCGTCAAGTTCGACTTTAAGACCCCCGGTCGCGAGGATGACGATGTTGAGGTCGAGCTCAAGTCCAAGGCCGACTACAAGCAAAAGCAGGGCGGTGCTGCTGCTGGCAAATCGGTCGCCCAGAGTAAAGATGATGAGCGCTTGGTGCTTGCCGAGAACATCCTCGATCTGCTCGGTGGCACGGATAACATCATCGATGTAACTAACTGCGCTACCCGTCTGCGCGTTAACGTCAAGGACAAGAGCGTCGTTGCACCCGAGGCTTCCTTCAAGGCGATCGGTACGCATGGCTTGGTGGTCCAAGGTCAGTCAATCCAGGTCATCATCGGCCTTACCGTCCCGCAGGTTCGCGAGAAGTTCGAGAGTCTTCTGAAGTTCGAGAGTCTTCTGTAAACCATCGTCCATCGAAACAATCGGCCTTGCAGAGCCGGTATGCACCGCAAGGCCGATTCTAGAGATAAAAAACTCCACTTCTAGGTAACAATTCCAAACCGCGCAAGGCCGCGTGCGGGGACGGATTGAGCAAGCGGCCAGAATGAGGAGGACATCATGTCCAAGAAAAACTATGCCGTGACCATTGCCGGCGGTGGCTCTACCTTCACTCCGGGCATCGCTCTGATGCTGCTTGAGGAGCGCGACCGCTTCCCGGTCAACAAGGTGACCTTCTACGACAACAACGCCGAGCGCCAGGAGATCGTGGCAAAGGCCTGCGAGATCTACTTCCACGAGAACGCTCCCGAGGTTGAGTTCAACTACACCACCGACCCCGAAACCGCATTCACCGGGACCGACTTCGTTCTTGCTCACATCCGCGTCGGCCTGTACGCCATGCGTGAGCTCGACGAGAAGATTCCTCTCAAGTACGGCTGCGTTGGCCAAGAGACCTGCGGTGCCGGCGGTATCGCCTACGGCATGCGCTCCATCGGTGGTGTCATCGAGATCCTCGACTACATGGAGAAGTACAGCCCCAACGCCTGGATGCTCAACTACTCCAACCCCGCGGCCATCGTCGCCGAGGCCTGCCGCGTGCTGCGCCCCAACAGCCGCATCATCAACATCTGCGACATGCCGATCGACCTTATGGATAAGATGAGCCGTATGTGCGGCATCAAGGATCGTCGCGAGCTGCAGTATAGCTACTACGGCCTCAACCACTTTGGTTGGTGGAGCAAAATCTACGACAAGGAGGGCAACGACCTCATGCCGCAGATTAAGGAGCACATGGCTAAGAACGGCTACCTGGACGGCATCGAGCACGAGGCCGGTAAGGAGCAGCATGTCGAGGAGAGCTGGATTCACACCTTCGGCAAGGCCAAGGATGTCTATGCTGTCGATCCCGAGACGATTCCCAATACCTACCTCAAGTATTACCTGTACCCGGACTATGTCGTCGAGACGTCTGACCCCAACTACACTCGCGCCAATGAGGTTATGGACGGCCGCGAGAAGAAGGTCTTTGGCGCTTGCCGCGACATCATTGCCAAGGGTACTGCCAAGGACGGCGGCTTTGAGCCGGATGTACATGCCAACTACATCGTCGACCTTGCCTGCGCACTGGCCGAGAACACGCTCGAGCGCTTCCTGCTGATCGTCCCCAACGATGGCGCTGTGCCCAACTTCGACCCGACGGCCATGGTCGAGGTGCCTTGCATCGTCGGTTCCAACGGCTTTGAGAAGATCTGCCAGGGCCCGATTCCGCAGTTCCAGAAGGGCCTGATGGAGCAGCAGGTTTCCGTCGAGAAGCTCGTTGTCCAGGCTTGGGTCGAGGGCAGCTACCAGAAGCTCTGGCAGGCACTCACGCTCTCCAAGACCATTCCTTCGGCGAGCGTTGCCAAGCAGATCCTGGACGAGCTCATCGAGGCCAACAAGGATTTCTGGCCCGAGCTTAAGTAAGGACTACTGTCTCGAACCCTCACGCATCTCTGCTTCATTTGCGCCGCCGCGGTGTCCGGATTCGCCCGGATGCTGCGGCGGCGCTATACTTATGCAGTTTGAAGTACCTGTACCAAAAGGAGCTGTCGTGTCCCTTTCCATCGGTATCGTGGGCCTGCCCAACGTGGGCAAGTCGACGCTGTTCACCGCGCTTACCAAAAAGACCGGCCTTGCCGCCAACTACCCGTTCGCCACGATCGACCCCAACGTGGGTATCGTCGATGTGCCCGATAGCCGCCTGCAAAAGCTTGCCGACATCGTCAACCCAGGCCGCATTGTGCCGGCTACGGTCGAGTTTGTCGACATCGCGGGCCTGGTGAAGGGTGCCAACGAGGGCGAGGGCCTGGGCAACCAGTTTTTGGCAAACATTCGCGAGACCGATGCCATCTGCGAGGTCGTGCGTTACTTTAAGGACCCCAACGTCATGCGTGAGGTGGGCCGCACGGGCGAGTTCGTCGATCCCGCCGGCGATGCCGACACCATCATGACCGAGCTCATCCTGGCCGACATTGGCACGCTCGAGAAGCAGCTGCCTAAGCTCGAGAAGGAGGCCAAGCGCGACAAGGAGCTCATGCCCAAGTTCGAGGTCGCCAAGCGCCTGCTTGCCTGGCTCAACGAGGGCAAGCGCGCCGCGTCCATGGAGATGACCGACGAGGAGCGTGCCGCCGCCAAGGGCCTTTTCCTGCTCACCATGAAGCCCATCCTGTACGTGGCCAACGTGGACGAGGATATGCTCAACGACGACCTGGCGCCCATCGACGGCGTCAAGCCGCTGCCTATCTGCGCCAAGATCGAGGCCGAGCTTTCCGAGCTCGATCCCGAGGACGCGGCCGACTACCTGGAGAGCCTGGGCCTGGAGCAGCCCGGCCTGGACGTGCTCGCTCAGGCTGCCTACAAGCTGCTCGGCCTGCAGTCGTTCTTTACGGCCGGCGAGATGGAGGTCAAGGCCTGGACGGTGCGTCAGGGCGCGACCGCCCCGCAGGCCGCCGGTGTCATCCACACCGACTTTGAGCGCGGCTTTATTAAGGCCGAGGTCATTGGCTATGACGACTACATCGAGCTAGGCGGCGAGCAGGGCGCCAAGGCCGCCGGCAAGCTGCGTATTGAGGGCAAGGACTATGTCATGGCCGATGGCGATGTCGTGCACTTCCGCTTTAACGTGTAAGGGCGACGCGCATGTTCAAATATGGCAAAAAAGCCGGCTACATGGGTATCGCGCTGCTGGTGCTTGCGGTGCTTCCGCTGGTGGTCGCAGCGTTTGTAATCCCCAACATTGGCCCCGAGGTGGCAACGAAGTTTAACGCAGCCGGCGAGGTGACGCGCTGGGGCAAGAGCTACGAGCTGCTGGCGCTTCCGGTGCTCAATTTGCTGCTGAGCGTGGCAACGTACTTTACGGCGGGACGCCAGGCCAAGAACAATGATGACTCCGCCGCCATGGCGCGCATCGTGTGCGAGCGCTACCTGCGCAACGGTTGCATCACGGGTGTGTTCCTCAACGTGATCAACGTTTACTTTATGTACTCGGCGATTACCGGAACGGGTTTTGGCTTTGGTTTCTAGCTTGTCCTTTTAAGCAACGAGCCTGCACGCATATTCAATGGCTGCTGCGAGGCCGCCGCTCGATCGTGGTTTAAAGACCATGTCGGCGGCGGCTTCGTTTTCGTATCCGGCGCCGCGAAGGGCGAGTGCTATGCCGGCTTCTAAAAGGAGCGGCAGGCCGCGTTGGCTGGTTGCGATTACGGCAGCCTGATTGAGCGAGCAGCCGTGCGTTTGGCATTGAATGGCAAGTTCACCTTGCGCCGGGCAAGGGACCAGAACGGCGACGACGCGACTTGATAGCAATGCAAATGCTGTGCGCTCATCGGGCGAAAGGCATTCTGCTTCAACGACGACGAGCTTGGGCGGTGCGCTGTTTGTGCGAAGCGTGGCTCGGTACATGCGGACCGAAGAACCCGACATAGAAAACTCCTGTGTATTCGGCAAAACGTAAACTATAGTTTACGTTTATGCTCGGCCCCATTTCAAACTCGTCTGCATGGACGAACGTGCGAAACAGATTCTTGGCAGGCGGGTCGAAGAGACACGCAGGGACCTTGGTATCTCCAAGGTCGATTTTTGTGTGGCGACAGGAATCAGCCGACCCTATCTCGACCGAATCGAAGACGGGACGGCAAATTTCACGCTCAAGGTTCTATTTAAGATCGCGCCCGCACTCGGCATGACGGTGTCAGAGCTTCTCGAGGGTATCGGATAGAAGATGCCTATTGACCGGTGGTTACACCATCGGGATACGGTCGTGGTTGACTTGGCTGTAGAACAGGCGCTGAATCTCGGCGGCATCGCGTGACTGGCCGAGTGCCCACATGGTCTTGGCCACGAGCGTCTCGGTGGTCATGTCATCGCCACGCAGAATGCCCGGATGATCGGCGTAAGCACGGCCGACCTCATAAACACCCAGGTCGAGGCCCTCTTCTGGGACCTGCGTGGTCATAACGACGGTGCGACCCGAATCGACCCAGCGGAAAATCGCCTCCTGGAATGACTCGCCGGACTCGCCAAATTCGGGAATACCGCCAATGCCAAAGGTCTCCAGGATTACAGCATCGTAGCTATCGGCAAGGGCATCGAGGATGCCCGGGTTTACGCCGGGCGTAAGCTTGAGTACAAATACGCGCGGGTCGATGCTGTCGTAGAAACGCACCGGGTTTTCGCCCTGATGCGTGCCGTGAAGCCCGTTGCGCACGATGCGGTCGTTGCGGATGTAGGCAATGGGCGGATAGTTGACGCTAATGAACGCATTAAAGCTCATGGTGCGCTGCTTGCGGGCGCGCGTGCCGGCAATGGCGACGCCGCCAAATACAATCGACACATCGTGTGAATGCTCGTCGAGCGCATAGAGCAGGCTCTGGTACAGATTGAGCTTGGCGTCGGTAAAGGGGTTGCCCATAGGCTTTTGCGAGCCGGTGAGCACGATGGGCTTGGGGCTGTCCTGAATCAGATAGGAAAGCGCCGCCGCGGTGTAGCTCATGGTGTCGGTGCCGTGCAGAATCACGAAGCCGTCGTGGTCGGCATAACCCTCGACGATGACGTCGCGGATACGCATCCAGTCACTGGGGCGCATATTGGTGCTGTCGATGTTCATGGGCTGCACCACGTCGAGCTCGCAGAGGCCCGAGATCTCGGGAACGCTCTGGGCGAGCTCCTCACCGGTCAGGGCGGGGGAGAGGCCGTTGCCGTCCTCGGTCGATGCGATGGTGCCGCCCGTGGCGATGAGAAGGATGCGCTTCATGCTGATATTCCTATCGTATTTGCCGCCACAGAGGCGGAGTCGTTCGGCAGTATTGTGGCACAGGGCGTCCAATGTTCAAACGTATTACATCATCTGCAACGTTTGGTAACACTTCAATTGCCGTCAAATAGGGGCCCAGGTCGTGCGTTTGCCGTGCGCTGGCGGCTGCGAGGGACGAGAAACCCCATATAACGTGTACACTATGGAAGTTATTCTCGTTTATTCGCGCGGGTGGGCACCGGCTCCCCGCCAACAAGAGGGGGAACCATGGATCAAAAGGCTTCCGCAAAGGTCCTCGTACTCGACTTTGGTGCGCAGTACGGTCAGCTCATTGCCCGTCGCGTCCGCGACCTCAACGTGTATTCTGAGATTGTCCCCTGCGACATCTCGGCCGACGAGATTCGCGAGATGAACGCCTCTGCGCTCATCCTTTCTGGCGGCCCGGCCTCCGTGTACGCCGAGGACGCTCCGTCCATCGATCCTGCCATCTTTGACCTGGGCCTTCCCGTCCTGGGCTTTTGCTACGGCCATCAGATCACGGCCGTGACGCTCGGCGGCAAGGTCGGCCACTCCGAGGTGGGCGAGTACGGCCGCGCCACCATCACGCGCACGGCCGGCGCCAAGCTCTTTAACTCCACGCCCATGGAGCAGACCGTGTGGATGAGCCACCGCGACGCCGTTTCCGAGGTGCCCGAGGGCTTTACCGTCACCGCCAGCACCGACGTGTGCCCGGTTGCTGCGATGGAGTGCCCCGAGCGCAAGATCTTCACCACGCAGTTCCACCCCGAGGTCAAGCACTCCGAGTACGGTCAGCAGCTGCTGAGCAACTTCCTGTTTGAGATCTGCGGTCTGGAGCCCAACTGGAGCATGGACGACCTGGTCGAGACCATGACGGCCGAGTTCCGCGAGAAGGTCGGCAACGACCGCGTGATTCTGGCCCTGTCCGGCGGCGTCGACTCCTCCGTCGTGGCTGCGCTGGGTGCCCGCGCCGTGGGCAAGCAGATGACCTGCGTGTTCATCAACCACGGCCTGCTGCGCAAGGGTGAGCCCGAGCAGGTGGAGGAGGTCTTCACCAAGCAGTTTGACGTTGACTTTATCCACGTCCACGCCGAGGACCGTTATGCCGAGCTTCTGGCCGGCGTGACCGAGCCCGAGGAGAAGCGCCGCATCATCGGTACGCAGTTCTGGAAAGAGTTCTTCGCCGTGGCGCAGCAGCTCGAGACCGATGGCAAGCCGGTCAAGTATCTGGCTCAGGGCACCATCTACCCCGACATCATCGAGTCTGGCGCTCGCAAGACGGGCGGCAAGACGGCCACCATCAAGAGCCATCACAACCTGATCCCGTTCCCCGAGGGCGTGCACTTCGACCTTATTGAGCCGCTCGACCACTTCTTTAAGGACGAGGTCCGCGCGCTTGGTCTGGCACTGGGCCTGCCGGGTCACATCGTGTTCCGCCAGCCTTTCCCGGGCCCGGGTCTGGCCATCCGCATCATCGGTGCGGTCGACAAGGAGAAGCTCGAGATCCTCAAGAACGCCGACGCCATCGTGCGCGAGGAGCTCGACGCCTACAACCAGCGTCTGTTTGAGCAGACCGGCGAGCGCAACTCCGAGCACAGCTGCTGGCAGTATTTCGCGGTCCTGCCCGACATCAAGTCCGTTGGCGTTATGGGCGACGAGCGCACCTACCAGCGCCCGATTATCCTGCGCGCCGTCGAGTCCAGCGATGCCATGACCGCCGACTGGGCCAAGCTGCCCTACGATGTCCTGGCCCGCATCTCCGGCCGCATCGTAGCCGAAGTTCCCGGCGCCAACCGCGTGTGCTACGACATCACGTCCAAGCCGCCCGCGACGATCGAGTGGGAATAGTAAATTGCCCTTTGCGAGGGAGGTCGGATACGGCCTCCCTCGTTTTTTATTTGCGTGCCATGGGTGCTTGTGCATTGTGGTGTATGTGGTACATGCAAACCAGCCACGCAATCTCTCAAGCTGTTTAGCTGGGATTATTGTTTGCTGGTATGTTTTAAAGTGCTTTCAATTACCGAAGCAACGCCATCAATTTATTTCTAATTAATGCTGACCGGCAGATTGCGTCCGCCCGCAAGAGGCCGCTCGGACTGGTACTCAAAATGTACTCACGACGTTTGAGTATCGATTTGCTGGTACTCACAGACGGTAAAAACGGCTGTCTACCTCGATATATTCGTTATCCCCAACGATTCGTCAACGAATACTGACTAGTGATTGAGTGATGCATGGCTCAAATTGGCATACGTAATTACGTAATTACGTATTCTAAAGTAAAATGATTTCGGTCAATTAAGGAACGTAGAACAGGTCAATTCGGAGGGGCGATCATGGAGGAAGATCAGGCTGTTCATGCCGAAAGGGAGCTAGATAAGTTCACGCTCTCGATAACCCGCGAGGATAAGCGGGCTCTTAAGTCCTATGCCGCGCGCCAGGATAAGACGGTGGCTAAAGTCCTGCGCGAATGGATTGACGAGAAGTGCAAGGGGGAGAAGTGATGTCTCAGACGGCGCAAGCGGTCGTTCAGAACCTTGTTGATCGCGCTGTCAAGCTGGGCGATCGTCAGCTCGCTGCCGACATCCGCGCCTTTGCTGCTCAGCGCCAGTTTGGGCTTGTATTTGAACACAACCGCCCGGAGCGACTTCGCCTTTATGGTAAACCTATCATGGAGGGCGATGTCGTACAGGTGCTTCCCGAGCGTGGTAAAAAAGAGGACTCTAGCTCCCAACTGCTATGGTTGGTAAATGCCGTTCGGGGGGGGGTTGCTGATCTAAAGCCATATCAATCGCCCTCATATGACGAAAACGAATGTGAGCCCCGCTCCGTTGCTGTCGACGATGTCGTGCCTGTTGCTGAATATGACCAGCCGATTTATGCTGGCCTCAAAGAGACTGGGCGTGTCGAGCGCGCTAGCGATAAGCCCTATCAAGTAGTCATTAACGGCGAAAACTACCATGCTCTTGAAACCTTGGCCTTTGCCTATGCAGGCAAAGTGGACTGCATATATATTGACCCACCCTATAACACTGGCGCCCGCGACTGGAAATACAACAACGATTACGTCGACGGCTCCGACGCCTATCGCCACTCCAAGTGGCTTGCCTTCATGGAGCGCCGCCTCAAGCTCGCCAAGCAGCTGCTCAACCCCAACGATTCCGTACTCATCGTGACGATCGACGAGAAGGAGTATGCAAGGCTCGAGCTTCTTTTAGAGAGCGTTTTTCCCAACGCGACCGGTATCCAGACGGTTTCAATCACCATAAACAAGAACGGGGTTGCCCGCGGCAACCAGTTCAAGAGAGCTGACGAGTACGCTGTCTTTTGCTTTTTTGGCACCGCCGCGCCGTGCCAAGTGGACCGCAGACTCTATTCCGTTGAGTTCGGAGAACTTGAGGAAAAAGTGGCTGCTGAGGGGCGGTCCCAATGCCGCTCGCACCGCAAGGCCGAACCTCTTCTATCCCATCTATATCGATGAGGAGACCGCGACCATTAAGGAACTCGGCGCTTCTCTCCCCCTTGAACAAGACTGGACAAAGATACCGACAAAAACGGGTCTCAGGGCAGTTTGGCCTATTAGGACCGATGGCCGAGAGGCGACTTGGAGGATCTCCCAGAATGCTCTGCAGGCCAAGCTTGATCGCGGGTGCGCAAAAGTAGGTGAGTACAACAAAAAGAGTGATCGGTACTCCCTCCTTTACCTAGGAGATTCCCAAGAGGAGCGTCTCAAGAATGGAGAAATTAAACTCATCGGCAAGGCTGAGGACGGGTCCTTGCTTCTCGAAGAGCAGGGAGAGCGCTCTGCCATTCCAACAACTGTTTGGAGTGGCACGCAGTTCTCTGCCGGTGAATACGGGAGCCGATATATCAAAAAGTTCATCGGCGATAGGCGCTTCACATTTCCAAAGTCCCTTTATGCGACCGAGCTCTCAATCGCTTCCGTTGTTGCCGACAAGCCCGACGCCCTTGTAGTCGATTTCTTCTCAGGATCGGGCACCACGGCACATGCCGTCATGCGCTTGAACCATCAGGACGGCGGGCGCAGGCGCTCCATCAGCATAACGAATAACGAGGTCTCCGAGGACGAATCCAAAAAGCTCACCAAGCGCGGTCTTCGCCAGGGCGACCCCGAATGGGAGGCACTGGGCATCTGCCAGTACGTTACCAAACCTCGCGTCACGGCGGCCATCACGGGCAAGACGCCCGAGGGCGATTCCATCAAGGGTGACTACAAGTTCACCGACGAGTTCCCCATGGCTGACGGCTTCGAGGAAAACGCCGTCTTCTTTGACCTCACCTACGAAGACCCAGACGCCGTCGAGCTGGGCGTGGCCTTCGAGGAGATCGCGCCCCTGCTCTGGCTGCGCGCTGGTTCGCGTGGCAGCATCATCAAGCACGAGCAGCCGGGCTTTGCCATGGCCGACGTCTACGCTGTCCTCTTCGACTTTGCTTCGGTCGGCGCTTTCATAGACGCCGTCAAGCAGAATGCCAGCATAGGGTGCGCCTATGTGATCACGGACGACACGGCTCGATACGCCTCCGTCAAGGCACAACTGCCTGGGCTCGACGTCGTCCGCCTGTACGAGAACTACCTGCAATCGTTCAAGATTGCCGCCGAGGATGCGGTGAGGTAAACATGAGAGTCGAACTTAAGGATTTCCAAGCCGGTGCGGTCGCGACCCTGGCGAACAAGTTGCAGTCGATGTGCCGACGCTACGAGCAGGACGGCGAGCTGTCCTCGATATGCCTCGCATCTCCCACGGGGTCGGGCAAAACGGTCATGTGCGCAGCGACGATCGAAGCGCTCTTCTTCGGAGACGACGATCTGAGCCTCATGCCCGACGAGAATGCCGTCGTTCTTTGGCTCTCGGATTCCCCGAGCCTGAACGAGCAGACGAGCGTGCGTTTCTCAAACGTGGCGGACAAGCTGGCAGACAGCATCCTTGACAGGCGCCACCTGGTCACAATTACCAACGACTTCGGAGCCGCGCACGACATTCTCGAGCCGCGCCACGTCTATTTCCTCAGCAAGGACCTACTCAGCAAGAATGGACTGCTCACCAAGGGTGGTGAGGCTAACTCCGGCCGCGTGTTCTGGGACATCCTTGACCGCACCATCAGGGACCCGGAGCGTAACCTCTATCTGTTCATAGACGAGGCCCATCGCGGTCTAGGGGCCAATGCCTCGAGCGAGCGCGGCACCGCGACGATCTACGCCAGCCTCATTGATGGGCTCGACGGCCGTGCAGCGATGCCCATCGTCGTTGGGGTCTCTGCCACGCCGCAGAGGTTCGAGGCGGCCATGGACCAGCGCGCCGATCGCGTACGTATGCCAAAGGTCGCCGTGACCCCTCGCGAGGTCCAGGAATCGGGCCTGCTCAAGGACATTATCGAGCTGCGCGTGCCAGAGAAGGATGACCCCGTCGAGCATCAGTACCTTACCATGGCATGTGAACGCTACGCCCTCGCCTGCAGCGAGTGGGACGAGTACTGTGCCCGTGAGGGCGAGAGCCCCGTCAACCCGCTGCTGCTCATCCAAGCGGCGGACAACGTGAGCAACTCGGCCCTGGCTGAGATGTGCGACCAGATCACGGGCCTGGTCCCCGGCCTTTCCGAGGCGATGTCGTTCGCCAACGTCTTCGGCGAGCATAAGGACATCGCGGCGGGAAAATACCTCATCCCCTATGTCGAACCCGAGTTCGTTCAGGACACCTCGCGCATTCGCGTGCTCTTCGCCAAGGAGGCTGTCTCCAACGGATGGGACTGCCCGCGAGCGGAGGTCATCTTCTCGCAGCGCAGGCGTTCGGACTCGACCTATATCGCACAGCTCGTGGGGCGTATGGTACGCACCCCACTTGCGCGGCGCATCGAATCCGATGATCTTTTGAACTCCGTCGCCTGCTACCTGCCCCAGTTCAATCCCGAGAGCACTCAGGACGTGGTCGATTACCTCATGGGCCGCAAGGACGACATGGGCGAGAGCTCCATCGGCAAGCAGAACATCGTTCTCAACCCCGTGACTATCACGGCGGCTGCGCCCAAGTCCGAAGCCGACTACCAACAGGAGCTCAAGGCGTACGAGGAGAACGAGAAAGCCATCGAGGCGGCGCGGCAGGCACAACCCGGCTACCAGGCGCCGCTTGCCGGCATCGCGATTCAGGAGCCGTTGGACATGCAGGGAGCGCAGCCCTCGCTTGCCTCGGCGGTCAGGCCCGTCGACGTCCCGGCGCCAGAAGCGGAACTGGCGCCTCAGCTCGCAACGGGCAACTACGTTGCAGCGCCTGCCCCGCAGCAACCTGCGACACCTGAGCCAAGTTCCGCACAGACCGAGCCGACCCAGCCCGTCTCGGTCGTAATACCCGTGCCCATGGCAAAGCCCAAGCCGCCCACCAAGCGTGAGCAGTCTTTCACGCACCAGGAGTGGCAGGGCATCCGCACAGCCTTCGATTCCATCCCCGTGCAGCGCATTCCGAAAAAGGCCAGGAACGAATTCCAGAGCCTGGTTAAGACGGCGACTCTGCTTGTCGAGACTGGCCTCGATGTCAATGCCGCGGCCGACGTGAAAAAACAGTTCGTCCAGAAGCTCAAGGGATACATCGTTGCTAACGAGGACGAGTACCGCGAAGCCAAACACGACGTAGAGGTTGCCGAGACCGTCAAGATCACGCTCGACAAGCTCAACGAGACCGAGGACCAGGAGCAGGAGGAGGCCCGCACGGACGCCGAGGGCCTCAGAAAGGCCGCCCGCGACGCCGACATGCATTTCACTAAGGAGTTTGCGAATGAGTATCGTCGCGCCAACTTCAAGGAGCTTGGGCGGCCCGAGTGCGACCTGCGCCTTGCCGCAGCGGTGCGCACGCAGGCCATCGTTGATGCGCTCGAGGGCTGGGCGGCTCAATGCCGAAAGGAATACTTCGATAAGGTCGATGGATCTGGCGATTATGACTACCTTAACGACGCGGCAAAGCAGCGCTACGACGAGCTGGCCCGTGAAACCGAAGGCAAGCGCCTCACAAAGATAGAGTGGCCCACGTCTACCAGCACGTCGGACGACTTCGCTAAATATCCGTGCCATATCGTGCAGAAAGAGGACGGCCTCTGCCCGCTCGACCTGAACCCGGCGGAAGACTATATCGTTAGGAACGAATTGGCAAAGAATCGCACGGTTGCCTTCTATCGCAATCCGTCGGGCAGCATGTCTGCTAAGGCGTTTTCGATTCCGTACATGTCTTCGGTGGGGCGCAAGGCCCTGCACCCGGACTTCCTCTTCTTCGTGAAGGATGCAGAGGGCGTCATCAGGCCGTCCATCGTTGACCCTCATGGCGAGTTCCTTGGCGACACGTTAGCAAAGCTTAGGGGCTATGTGGCCTATCTGCGCGATTATCCCGATGTGTTCAAGCAGGTACTCTTCGTCGGGGATATGGGCGAGGGCGTGTACAAGGTGCTCAACCTGCTACGCACCGACGTTCAGGATGCCGTCATGGCCTACAGTGACGTCGACTGTAAGGCGCTCTTCTACGGCTCCTTCGCAAACGACTATCACTAGGAGCGTTGGGATTTGCCCGGCAGGCGTCTCGCACCATATACCAGAAGCGAAATAGTAAGGCACGCTAAGGCGGCCGTCCGTTAGTGGGCGGCTGCCTCTCTTCAGTCTTGACCCCATGATTTGCAGCGTGTCGGCGGCATTCGCCGGTCATGATCTCGTATCCGTTACGCGAGTGGCACCTCCGCTACGCCGCGTCAAGGGGGCCCATGAGACCCCGCACAAACCTCCGCTCCGCTCCGGTTGGTGGAGGTCGTCATGGACCTCCCTTGACCCGCCTTCGCTCCGGTGCGGCTTTGCGGGGAGCAAAGCCGACGACGACGCGCGGCGTCGCCATTCGGCTTTGCCCGCAGGGGCGAGATGTTGAGGGCCACGTGCCCGGAACGGAGGAAGACATGCAGCAGCTGATGACCGAGGAAATCGCCAAGACGGTGCCGAGGCTCTACGAGCAGGACGGGGCGGAGGACCCCACGGTCTACGTCCATTACTTCTCGTGCGTGAACGGATGGGACTGGTGGCTGCTCGAGTTCGACGGCACGGACGAGGCGTTCGGCCTCGTCGAGGGCTACGACGACGAGCTGGGCTATTTCAGTCTCAAGGAGATGGCCGAGCTGAATCGCTCGATGGGTTTCGCCGTCGTCGAGCGCGACGAGCGCTTCTCCCCGAAACCGCTCAGCGCCGTCAGGAGGAGGTAACTCCATGGGGATGTTCGAGTGCAGCGCCGTAGGTTGCTCGGACGAGGTTCCGGGCGAGGGAAACGGGCTGACGGTCGTCGTTGAGTACGAGACGGACCTCGAGGGAGGGGCGTATGAGGTGGGCGTCGCGCCGGAAGGGTCGCCCGGGCTCGAGCGTCTCGTCTCAGAGGCGCGCGGCGAGGCCGATGCCCTGGTGGGGGATGAGGGCGGATGGGCCGCCGTCCGCATCGGGCGCGGCGACGTGGAAAGCATCGACTGCGAGAGCGGCCGGACCGTGTACATCGCCGGAGGGGAGTGAGTTGCATCAACAGGGCGTGGGCGCGCCAATGGCACGCCCACGCCGGTTTTCCGGGGATGTCTCGCGCCATCCCCGCACCCCTGCGCGCCAAGGGGCTGCTGCCCCTTGGAACCTTGCTTAAGGAAACTCGAGGGTGTGTGACGAGTTTTGGGATTTATGCGTTTGCCGTCGATGGGCTCCTGTCCGGCATATACACGCTCTGGCCCGGAATCCGGTGGCGGGGAGCTATTTCGTGGCGCCGCAGCCCGAGCACTTGTACCCGGTGGTCACGGTCTCGTCCCATGCCGCACTTACCTGAACCTGTTCGTTGTAGGCATCGGAAACCTTTACCTGTTCGTCATAAGCCGCCTGCACAGTACGAGTTTCTGAATGACAAGAACCACAGTTACCGCCATTAAGCAACGAGTTCTTAATATGAGCAGCTTCGTTCCCGGTAATATCCGCACCGCAGTTATTGCAAATGCTGACATACTTCACAACCGCATCGTGGTGGACGGTCTTGTACTGCGCATCGTGGTGGACGGTCTTGTACTGCGCGTCGTGATGGACGGTCTTGGTCTGGGCAACCCAGTTGTGCCGATGGGAGACGGCTCCCTGCGCGGAGGAGTTTCCCGATCCTGATCCGCCGGAGTCCTTACCGCTCTTCCCGGACGACGGGACGTTCGAGCCGTTACCCGTCGTCCTACTCTCGTTCGCAGCGGCTTCCCCAGCCTGGGCGTCTTCGGTCGTCGGTCCGGAGACTTCGTTCATGTCGCCTCGCGCGACGGAGCTCGTCTCATTGTCTTCTTCGGTTGTTCCCGCGGCTTCTCCCTGCATGGACGCAGCCGAATTGCCTTCGTCTTTATTTCCCATGGGCATGGCGTGCGGCCAGGCGAGAGCGAGGATTGCGGCGAGCAGGACGGCCGCCGTCGCTATCGCCTTCCTCTTCGACTTCGCTTGCGTGATGATTGCCGCCACGAGTCGCCTGTTTCCGCATGGTTCGGCGCCCCTGTCGCGCCTACTCTCCATTGACGAACACCACCGCGCTCCACTCGGAGGAAAGGGTTAGCGTGAGGGAGCCCCTGCGGTCGGACAGCTTAAAGTTTGTCGCCTCGCCCCCGACGGTCATCGTCCCCTCGTAGATTAAGGGTCGCGGCGACGATCCGTCCGAGCTCACCCACTGGGAGGTCACGTCGAGCTCGTATTCGCCGGAATGGTCCGAGGCGAGCCATGAGCTCTCGCGCGGGGCGTCGGTGTAAGAGCCCTTCCTCTGGTATTCGCCCTTCGTGAATGCGAGCGAGCCGTCGTCGAACGAGAGCGTCTCTGCGACGGTTTGGGTCGAGGGCGGGTTCTTCACCGACCAGGTGGCACTCTCCAGTGTGTCTTTCACCCTGTCGGGCGTGGCCGCCGTGTATTCGTCGTAGTAGGACTTTGCCGCCGACTCGTCCTCGAAGTACCTCTCGCCGTAGTCTTCGCACCCCAAGGGCACGTAGCTCCCGTCGTCCTGCCTCACGAGCGTAACGGTGCCTAGCTGCGAGGAGGACAGAACCACATCGTCGCCCTCGGCTTCCCAATCGCCGCTGAGCTCCTGGGAGCCGACATAGTGCCAGGTGCTCTCTTCGAACTTGATCGTCGACGCGGATCCGGGCTTGTTCGCGCACACCTTGCCAAGGGCCACGCTGCCGCAAACCGAGTAGTAGTAGAGGGTCTTGCCGCTGATGCTGCTCTTGCCGCACCCGGCGAGCCCGAGCGAGCCCATGACGGCGAGGGGTCCCGCTGCGAGAAACGCCCTCCTAGAGATTTCAATGTTCATCGTGCTTCCTCCCAGATTGAAATCCTCTGATTCCCGTATTGTATTTCAAATTGTCACTTATATAGGTGTGACTTATATAGAACAGGGCCGAATCATTGACACCGACGGTAAGGAGGTGCCGATGACTCAACTGGGCCCCAAGATGCGCGTGGGGCTTCGCGTCAAGGAATTGAGGGCCGGGCTCGGCGTGAGCCAAGAGGCCTTCGCATATTCCATCGAGATGTCGCGCACCTATTTCGCCGAAGTCGAGACCGGCAAGCGCAACGTCTCCATCGAGAATATCGAGCGCATCGCAGGCGGGCTCGGCGTCTCCTTGAGAGAGTTTTTCGATTCAGACCTGTTCGATGGCTAGCTCGGCTGCCGGCTTCTGGCGTCATTTTTCGGCGCTATGGCTCGAATGCTACGCATCGCTTTGGATTCGGTTTTCCGCCACGAAGTGGCGGTGCAGGATAAGGCTCCACTACGTTTCGCCGAAGGCGAACGGCGCAACTCGGCGAGCCGAGTTCGAATGCGCAGGTCAAAGCCTGAGCGGTGCATCAAAAGGGCCCGCGCCCGCGCGTAGTGCACGGGTGCGGGCGCGTAGTCTTATGGGACGTTCTTGCTGGTAACGGGCGATTATGGGGGGGCTAGAACCCCTCGGGAACGTAGCTGTCGGCCGCTTTCCGCCCCGCCGCTGCGATGTTGTTTACAACGATGCCATTCCATACCCTCGGTACCTCCTTGTTTCGCATTCTGCGAGAAGCGATGGACCGCTCCATAAGCGTGCGCTCGGCCTCGGGCGATGTCATGCCGAGCATGCCGCCCACAAACGTTTCGGTAACGTCTCGGCTGGGGAAGGCCATAGGTACGCCGTCGTGGATCACGAGCGCGCCTGTTTCGCGGCCCGTCCAGCGCTGGATCTCGTCTGGAGTTATGAGGGGCCTGCGCACGAGGCCCTCGCTCGTTCCCGTCGAGCCAGTGTTCACTCCTTTTGTGCGGCTTGTGGATTGCGCAACCGCTGTGTAGGACCCCATGGACTCGGAGAGCTTGCGGGCGGTTTCGAGGTTCGAGCACGAGAGTACGACCTTGTCCTTGAGGAGGTCTAGGATGGTCTCGGCTTCTTCGCGGCTGTAGCCGGAGACCGATTGCAATTGAAGTAGCGACTGGCAGAACCACAGGACGCGGATCCCCTCTGACCTCATTTCACCGAGGTCCTGGACGATGCGTTCGTTGCGGCCGAGGGAGGCCGCCTCGTCGAGGAGGAGGACGGTCTCTACGGGACAGCGGCCGGCGTGGGCGCCGGCGCAGGAGCGCAGCGCCGAGAGCGCCTGGGAAACGAACGTCTGCACGAGCCGCTTGTAGTTTCCGGTCGCTGAGGAGGACGAGACGAAGACCACCGTGGGCTCCTCGCCGATGCCGTCGAGCCCGCACTCGTCGTCGTGCAGCATCCTCGCCACGTTGCCGTCGATGTATTCGGTCAGGCAATTGCTGAGGGTCGAGACGATGCCCGGGCCGCCTCCGTGCTCGCCGTTAAGGCCTCCGAGAAAGGGGAGTGCGGGGTCACCTGAAGGCAGAGATGCCGCCAGGGCGGCGACGCGCTCGAGCGCTCCCTTCTCGCCCGAGGGCGAGATCGCCGCGGCGACGGACATGACGGTCTTTTCCTCATTGGGGATGGACGGACCCTCGATGAGGGCGAGGGAGATGCCGACGAACAGGTTCCGGGCCCCGTCATAAAAGAACGGCTGTCCCTTCGACGGTGCGGGCACTATGCAGCGCGCGACTTCCCGCAGCTCGCGGGTGCAGCCGCCGGTTCCCTCCGCATTAAAGGCTTCCTTCGCCCTCTCGAGCGGGTCGAACCGCGCCGAAGAGGCGGGCGAATCGAACATCACGTCGACGATGCGATGCGTGCCGGCCTTTTCAAACGTCGGCTCGAGAAAGGCGCGGAGCTCCCCTTTGATGTCGTTGATGATGAGGGAACGGCCTTGCTCGAAGTTAGCCAAGGCTGACAAAATGGCGACGCGCCTGCTCTTGCCCTCTCCGCTTTCGGCGAGGATACAGGCGTGGACCGAGTCGATGAGCCTGACGCTCCTCCCGATCTCGCCCACGACCAACGTGCCGCCCGAGGGCTTGCCGCCCTCCTTCCACGACTCGCTTCTATGTTTAAGCTCACCGTGCGCCGAGATGAGCCTCGCGTCGCCGTGGATGGGCGCGCCCGGCGCGCGGCGCCCACCGACCCAGGTCCCGTCGTGGAGCCAGCGCGACCAGTCGAAGTGGCTCCAGACGCCTGCTATCGTGGAGATGGCGAGGGTCGCCACGCACCCCACGAGGAAGGCGTCGTCCTGGATCAGCTCCGGCAGGACTTCGAGCGGGTTTTGGAACATGATATCGGGGAGTTCGGGTGCTGCGGCCGTCCCGAAGCTTGTGAGCGTCGCGGCGATGCCGGTGACCCATGCTTCCAGCCAGTGCCATGCTGCCGGCAACAGGACGAGTGCGATCGCGGTCCCAGCGGCCGTACCGGCGGCGACACAGCGCTTGAAATGCGCGCCCTCGTCGACGTTGAAGCTCTTCTGCTTGCTCATAGAATCATTCCCTTCACTATGGTTTTCGCGGGGTCGAGCACGATGCCAGCTGCATCGCCCCTGATCGCGGCCGATGCAGCGGCTGCGAGCGCCCTTGCGAGCGCGCGCTCGGCTTTCTGGCCGACCTCATCTGACGGGTCCTTCTTGCTTCTGGGGTTCTCCGTTGCGAACGCGAGCGCTTTGGTAAGGGCTCTGCTCACGGCAACCGGGGCTTTTGCCATAGAAAGCGCGTAGGACGGACATGACCGGAGACACCTCTCCGGGATGGGCCTGAGCTCGCGGACGGCTTCTCGCGCCCCCTCCAGATCTTCACCGGTGACGCAGGCGCGGACCTCGCCGACGAGCGGCCTCATACGCTTGCGCTCCGTTGCAGGCCCGCCGTCCGGCCTTGCGGACCTCATCAGTTCCCTTTCGGGGCCCGCTGTCCGGTCGGGTGCGATGACCCTCAGCAGGGCGTTGCCCTGGCGCGCGCGTAGCTCCTGCATGGCGTCGTTCACGTAGCGATCTCGCGCAGCGCTTTCGAGGCCTTTGAGGCCGGCGCAGCGCTCCACGGACTTGCTGTAGGCGGCGCTCGCCCCTTTGATTTCAGGATGCCTCGTCCCTGCTTCCGCGATTGCGACATCGACGGCCTTGGCGACATCTGGGTGCCAGCGGCGGAGGTGCGCGTAGGAGATTCGGCCGTCCGCAGGCAGAGTGACGCCAATCTCGTCGGCGGGGATATGGCGGACGGCGTCGACCGCCCGCGACCTCGCGAGGTCGCGGGCCTCATACTCGGCCGCGAGCGCCGGGGCCAGGGCCGCGTCGGTGAGCGCGTTTCTTGCCCGGTCGAGCCTGTTGCGGGCCATGAGCGAATCGAACGAGCCATCGGACGACCACGCAATAACGTGCACGTGCTTGGAATTCGGGTGGTTCTCGTGCTCGGCGGCTACCCAACGGACGCTGGACTCGGGGATGCCCATTGCCTCGGCAAGCGCCGGCGCGAGGTTTCGGCGGCAGAAGCGCTGCCAGTCCTCCTTGCACGCGAGGTCGAGCTCGCATGCCTCGTCCCTGCGGACACTGAGCACAACGGTAGCAATCGCGCCGTCAGCCTTTTCGAGCTCCTTGCGGGCCGTGCGGAGCTGGACGGCCCCGTTCTGGTCGAAGAGCGCGGTCGACCCGGGTCTCTCGGCGCAGTAGCCGACGAGCCCCATCCTCTCTGCGAGCTCGTAGCGCCTGAGGTCGTCGACGGTGGCTGACTTGTCGGCCCCCTCGCGCGTGGCGACGTACTCGACGTTGTTGGTGATGACGGCGGAACGCCCGCGCGACCCGGAGAGGTGCACGCGGGCGTTCACGACGAGGCTGCTACGACTTGCCATCAGAAAGGCGCTCCCTCGCCTCCGAGAGCGTCATGCCGCGCTGCATGAGGCCGGCCTGCTTGTCGTAAGCGGCGTAGATGTCCGAGGCGCTCACGCCATCCAGGCCCTCGAACGTGCCCTTCTCGATCTCGACCGCCGCGATGGCCGCGACGATAGAGGCGCGGGTCGCGCGGTGCACGACGCGCGCGATGCGGTCCTCCTGCTCGGCGTTGCGTTCGTCGAGCATGTGGTCGAGCTGCTCGAGCAGCGGCTGCATGACGCCGCGCAGATAGGTTCCGAGCTCAGTGGAGTAGAGCGCCAGGCCGTCGGAGGCGAGCCCGGCGGCGATGAGCTCGCGGGCGGCTGCGCTGTCGCTAAGATCCTTGGAAACCCCGTAGGCGTGGAGGCGGCGATATGCCTTGTCAGGGAGCCGGAGGCTCATGACCTTCGACCCGTCTTTTCCGATGGCCATTTTAGAGTCCCTCGTTCGGGAGGGGCGCACCGACGGCGCGGAGGGCGGCGATGTTCTCGGGCGTGCGCTCGTAGGTCCTGGGCCAGAAGGTGACGGGCACCATGGCGAGGTCATCGCGGGGGATACCGTAGGCGAAGAGGTAGGCCTCGATGGCGTCGCCGTATTCCGCATCGTTGACGCGGTAGGCATCGGTGAAGAAGATGCCGGTCGGGTCGTCGTTGCAGCCCTTGACGAAGTAGACGCCGTTCCCGCCTTCCTTGAACGGGTTCAGAATCTTGAAATCCGGCTTCGCGTAGTAGGCGATTCCGGCACGGACGATGCGCGTGAAGCCCGGGTGTTCGACAGGGCGCGCCGCGCGCGCGAAGCCCAGGTCGGGGTCGGACTCCAGCAGATGGGTGAGCACGGAGCCGACGGCGTCGTCCTTGTGCTTGGGGACGGTCCCGAGGAGGTCGTCGAGATGCGATTTGATTTTCTTGACAAGTTCCATCATGGTTTTCCTCTCTGCCGGTGCCGTATGGGTACCGGCGATTCATTTGAGCTTCTTCGTTGGTAACGCTTCTAGCTGCGGCGAAACGTTGCGGTGCCGAAGGTGCCAAAGAGCAGGAAAGAGTTTCTGGGCCAATGGCACCTTTGGCACCATCGAGAGACTTTGCAGGTGAGGGGCGGCGAGGGAGGTGCCGCAACGGAATGCTGCGGCACCTCCATCGGCCCTAATCCGTCTCCCGGTACACCCAGCAGCGCTGCTTGCCGTACGGGGGACAGAGGCGCTTGTTGCCCGGGACCCATCCAGGGCACTGCGATGACAGGATGCGGCTGACCATCTTGCAGTTGGCCTTGGTCTTTTCGAGATGGAGGGCCTTGTCGAGGATCTCGAACGTGCACATGGGACGGTCGGTGTTGCCGGGGAGATACGCGAGGACCTTCTGCACGCAGGGGTCCTCCTCGACAAAGCGTCCGCGCTGTGCGGCCGCCTCTGTCTCCATCTCAGGCGTTAGGACGGTCGAGAAGCGGGGATCACCCGTCTTCATCCACGTGCGGGCCTCTGCCCATGCTTGGTGGACGGCGGCGGGAAAGCTCTCGTCGAAGACGGAACTCTCCGTGCGCTCGATGCCGCAGAGCACCGGGAGGAAGCGCCTTGCACCACTCGTCCGCTCGCGGATGAAGTCGGCCTCGTTCGTGGTACCGACGAAGACCACGCGCCGGGGAAACGCCTCCGTCCTGCGGCAATAGGCCCCTCGGAATTCATCGACCTGACGGGTGACCCCAGCCTTCACGCTCTCGATAGAGCGCTCGGACATGCCGTTGAGCTCGGGAATCTCAATGATCCACTTGCCCCGGTTCTGCTCGCCCGTGAGCTTGACGTCGCCGAGGTTGATCACGGAGTCGCTGAAATACTCGTCGCGCATGGCGAGGCCCCTCGCGAAGGAGGACTTGCCGATGCCTCCGGCACCGCAAAGGATGGGCATGTAATCGGCCTTGCAGCCCGGGCTGTAGACGCGGGCGATGCCCTCGCAGAACAAGATGCGCTCGACCTCCGAGACGTATGCGTTCCTCTCCGCGCCAAGGTAGACATTGAGGAGCGTCCCTACGCGCGGGATGCCGTCCCAGGTGAGGGCATCGAGCATAGCAACGAGCGGGTCATAGGCGTTGTCCTCGCCGACGATGGTCAGCGCGAGCAGCATGAACTTCTCCTTCTGGAGAGAGATGATCTGCTGGAGGAGGGCGAAGAGCCGTGCGTCGTCGCTATCGCGCCACCGGCGTTCCTGCGAATCTGCATCCCAGGGCAGGGGCCCAGTCTTGAAGAGCTCGTTCGCGAGACGGTTGTAGCCGACGTTCAGGGGAAGAGACTTGAGCT
The DNA here is from genome assembly GCA_900554495.1 of uncultured Collinsella sp. Lineage (GTDB taxonomy): Bacteria > Actinomycetota > Coriobacteriia > Coriobacteriales > Coriobacteriaceae > Collinsella. The sequence continues at coordinate 2,418 of USHR01000003.1, read as the reverse complement.
CCTCGACGATCTCGTTGACCGTCGGCGGGGAGCGGCGCTCCGGGGACTGCGGCTCGGGGGCGTCGTCGTGCTTCTGCGTGCCCATCAGATCGCCTCACAAGAATGGTGACGGCGAGGGCCATTGATGGGGTGGTTCTTGGCGGAGGCAAGTGCTTCGAGCCGGCGGAGGCGAAGCTCCGTGTCGATAAGGCGCTCGACCAGCTCTTCCTCCGACAAGGGGTGGTCGAGGCGGTAGTCGCGCAAGACGGCGCGGCGTCGGGCGGAATTCATCATGCTAAGATTCATCGACAGAGTCCTCCTTACGTGTGGGCTCATGTTTTTGGGCGACGGCCGAGCTTTGGTAGGGGAGGCCGTCGTCCAGACCCAGGTTTGCGATTAGGGCGTCTTCAAGCTCCACAGGGGAGCGCTCGGGCGCGAACGATCCGGCAAAGGCGGCGAGCGTCTCAAGCGACTCGACGAGCTCGTCGTCCATATCTCCTGCGCGCCGGATACGCCGGAGTTCCGCTACGACAGGTCCCATGCGCTCCTTAACCGCCTTGCGCATACGGGTGGTTGCGACCACAGTAAAAGTGCCTTCCAGCAGGCTTCTCGCGATGAAGTCCTGCTTCGACAGACCGCTCAAAGCGACGCGGAGGTCGAGCTGGTTCGCTTCTGCGGGCGACATGCGGAAGGCGATGGTCTTGCAGCGACGGCGTCCCTTGGCGTCCACAATCGGCCTAGACATCCGACATCACCTCGTCCAGCGCCTCCACGAGGTCGTGCTGGGTCGAGGGGAAAAGATGCGAGTACATCTCCGTGACCTCGGCGGTCTCGTGACCCATGCGGTCGGCGATCGCCGTGGGCGAGTAGCCGCTGTTGATGAGCGCACTGACGTGAGAGTGGCGGATGTCATGGATGCGGATGCGCTTCACGCCCGAGAGCTCGCAACCCCTCTTCATCTCATGCGACAACGCGTGCTTCGTGACGGGGAAGAGCCGGTCGGTAGGGGCGATCTCGGGATGTGTCGACAGATAATCACGCAGCTCCTCACGAAGGAGGCTCGGCATGACGATGTCCCGCTTCGAGGCGCGCGTCTTGGGTGGACCGATAACGTCCTCGCCCTTGATGCGGGCGTAGGAATGACGGATACGGATAACGTTGAGATTGAAGTCGATGTCTTCCGGACGGAGGGCGAGGAGCTCGCCCTCGCGACAGCCCGAGAGGTAGAGCGTGAGGAATGCAAGGTAGATGAGTGGCTTGTCCTCGATGGCCTGGGAGAAGCGCTTGAACTCGGCAGGGGTCCAGTAGAGCATCTCCTTCTCGGGGCGCTTGGAGCCGACCTTTCCCGCCGCCAACATGGGATTCTGGGGCAGGCGGTAGAATCGGACGGCGTGGTTGAAGATGGCTGAGAACTGGTTGCAGATGGTGTGGAGATAGCTCTGCGACAGGTTCTGCTCAAGGAGCCAATTCTCCCAACGCACCACGTCCGCAGCCTTGACGTCACAAAGGCGCATGGGGCCAAAAATGGGCAGGATGTACTTGTCGATAATGGCATCCTTGGTGAGCCTGGTGCCGACTCGCAGTCGAGGGTAGATGTCACGTGCGTACATGGTTTTGACGAAGGCCTCGACGGTGACCTCGACACGCTCGTCGCAGGAGGCGAGGAAGTCGCGCTCCCAAGCCACAGCCTCCTTCTTGGAGGCGAACCCGCGCTTCGTCTTCTTATGACGCTCGCCCATAGAGTTGCGATACCAAGCCTCGACTGTCCAGGTCCCGCGCTTCTTGTCGCGGCTAACTGACATTAGTCATCGCCACCTTCTGCTTAGAAGGGGCGGAGAGAAGGCGTGCCTCGAAATACGAGCGCTGGACCTTCCCGGGGATGGTCATGATCCCCTGAGCTGCAAGCTCTGCATTCAAAGTCTTGATCAGCTTGAACGAATAGGACTTGCTCATGCCCGTGATCTCGGCAACCTCCTCCGCGCCGATAAGCTGACGTGTCATATGTAGTCTCCTTTCCAGGGTGGGGCACCGGTTGCCCCTTGTCTTGATTATGTCCAAAAAAAGAATTAAGTGCGACAAAAATTAGAAATTGGCTTCAATCTTGCTGCGAAAGTCGCATCTAATACATTTTCTGCACACAAAAGGTTTCACGTGTACACTTGAGGCAACTATTTGTTGGAGGTGTATTTGGATGACTGCCGTCGACTGCGTCGGTGCAATTTCGGAAGCTTTGTCGTCATATGTGGTCGATAGGGAATGGGAACAGACGAGTAAACGCTGGGGAAGGCAGCAGCTGTCTCAGAAGCTGCTTCGTCTTCGTTCGACGCGAAAATGGACTCGAAAGGTGGCCGCGCAGGCAGCGGGAATCCCGGAATCGGCCTTAAGAAATTACGAGCTGATGAAGTCCGCCCCGAAGGAGGAGCATTTGGATAGACTTGC
>USHR01000002.1 GCA_900554495.1 uncultured Collinsella sp. | reverse complement strand
GCATGGACGTCGACGGCCTGGGCGACGAGATCGTCGACAAGATGATCGCCGCCGGCCTGATCCACGACGTCGCCGACTTCTACCAGCTCACGGTCGACGATATCGCCGGGCTAGACACGGGGCGTACCTATGCCAGCTCCAACAGCAAAAAGGGCGTCAAGAAGGGCGACCCTATCCCGGTGGGCCTCAAGACGGCCGAGAAAATCATCGCCGAGCTCAACAAGTCCAAGAGCCAGCCGCTTGGTCGCGTGCTATTTGCCCTGGGCATCCGCCATGTGGGCAAGAGTGTGGGCGAGGTCATCGCCGAGCGATTCCTGTCGATCGACAAGCTTATCTTGGCGAGCGAAGAGGATATTGCCGAGTGCGAGGGCATCGGTCCCAAGATTGCGGCGAGCGTCAAGCAGTTCCTGGCCGTGCCCGAGAATCTCGCCGTGCTGGAACGCCTGCGCCAGGCGGGTCTGTCGCTCGAGGTCGATTTGGGCGCCGCACACGCGCAAGCTGCAGCTGACGCTGGCGTGGCGGGCGAGCTCGCCGATGCACAGCCACTCGCGGGTCTGACCTTCGTGCTCACCGGCACGCTCGTCAACCGCACGCGCGACGAGGCGGGCGCGGCGCTCAAGGTGCTCGGCGCCAAGGTTTCGGGCAGTGTGTCAAAGAAGACGAGCTATCTGGTTGCCGGTCCCAAGGCGGGCTCCAAGCTCACCAAGGCCGAGCAGCTGGGCGTGCCCGTGCTGGATGAGGACGCACTCGAGCAGATCTTGGCTACTGGTCAGGTGCCCCAGGCTTAAGGCATCAATAGCCAAATTGAAGAACCGCCCGGAAGCACGATGCTTTTCGGGCGGTTCTTACTTTGCCGGGGCAACCGGCACCGTGATCTGCGTCACGTAGGTCGCTGGGTCGTCGCTGATGATGTCGTCGATGAGGGCGATTTCGCGTCGCCCCGCTACGCCATCAGTTTGTCAAAAGCTCCGCGGCGGTTGAGCACGGTAAATGCGACAACACAGATGACTGCCGACAAAATCGATCCGCACGGCGAAGCGATGCCCATGGGAAACAGCGTGTCGGAATAGGCATTCGACAGCAACCACGCGCCCGGCACGCGAATGAGCGCCACGGCCAGCACGTTGTGCGCAAAGCCGATATAGCTCTTGCCATACGCGGCGAAAAAGCCGCTAAAGCAAATGTGGATGCCGGCAAAGATTGCATCGAAAATATAACTGTGCATATAGCCGGTACCGGCCGCGACTACTGCGGCGTCCTTGGCAAAAAAGCCAATAAACGCCGGCGCCACCAGCCACATCAGCACCGTGATCAGGCAGCCGTACACCACCGAGATCGTCATGGCGTCCTTGAGCACCTGACGCGCGCGATCGCCCTTGCCCGCGCCGGCGTTTTGCGCCGTGAGTGCGCTGACGGTGGCGCCCATGGAACTCGGAACAATGAACAAAAAGCTGATCATCTTCTCGACCAGGCCTACGGCGGCGGCGTCGACGAGCCCTCGGTGGTTGGCGATGACGGTGATAAACATAAACGCCACCTGGATGCAGCCGTCCTGTACAGCCACAGGCACGCCGATCTTAAGAATGCTGCCGAGCACCTCGGGCTGGGGGCGCAGGTCGCTGCGCTTAACGTGGATGTTCGTGCGGCGGCTCTTAAGCCACACGAGCGCGAGGGCAACGCTTGCCGTCTGGGCGGTTACTGTGCCGAGCGCCGCGCCCACGGGGCCGAGCCCCATGTGGCCGATAAGCAGAAAGTCGAGCGCGATGTTGATGATGCATGCCACGCCGATCACGTACATGGGCGAGCGCGAATCGCCCAGGCCGCGAAAGATGGCCGAGAGGATGTTGTATGCGGCGATAAAGGGAATGCCGACAAAGCAGATACGCAGGTAGGCGGCGGTGCCTTCGACCGCCTCGGGCGGCGTGCCAATGAGCGCCACAACCTGCGGGCAAAGTGCAAACAAGATGACGGCCAGTACTACCGAGACGCCCATAAACAGCGTGATGGTATTGCCGATGGCGGTCTCGGCGCGGTCGAAGCGGCGCGAGCCCACGGCGTGGCCGACGATGACCGTCGTTCCCATGGCCAGGCCCACGAGCGTCACGGTAATGATATAGAGCGTCTGCGCACCATTGCCCACGGCGGTGATGCCGGCGGCGCCACTAAACTGCCCCATCATGTACAGGTCGGCCATGCCGTAGAGCATCTGCAAAAAGTACGAGAGCATATAGGGCAGGGCAAAGACCGCGATGGTCTTGAGGACATTGCCGCGTGTGAGGTCGTGTTCCATGGGCGGGGCTTTCTGGCTGGGTTCGTTTACGTACCAGTGTAGTGAAAACCCTACAACGATTGTAGGGTCAAGGTTTGTGTTGACGCCGAAGCGAAAAAGTCTCGCGCACCATTATTCCGAGTGAATATGGACACACATCACGAGAACTCGCCGCCGGCGCTAACCTTGCAGAAAACGATTTCGGAATACTTGACACCATTATTCGGCGCGCAATAATACGTGCGTTTGCGAACAACGTTTGATGGGGGTTGAACCTGCGTGCGCAATCTCAAAATACTGTTTTCCTATCTAGGGGCATACCGTCGCGATGCCATCCTCGGCGTGTTCTTTGTGTCGGTCGAGACGGTGCTCGAACTGTTTATCCCGGTCATCATGGCCAACATCATCGATGTGGGCGTGCCTGCGGGTGATATCAACTACATGCTGCTGCAGGGCGCGTACATGTTGGTGTGCGCTGCGCTTTCGCTGGTACTGGGCTTGGGTTATGCCCGCACGTCCGCCCGCGTTGCCTCGGGCCTAGGCGCTAACCTGCGCGAGGCCGAGTACAAAAAGATTCAGACGCTCGCTTTTGGTAACCTGGACAACTACGACGCCAGCTCGCTCGTCACCCGCATGACCACGGACATCACCGTTATCCAAAATGCTGTGGGCAACGGCTTTCGCCCTATGGTGCGCGGCCCGGTGACGCTTATCGTCGGCCTTATCTACGCGCTGATGCTGTCGCGCCCGCTCGCCACCGTCTTTGCGATCATCTTGCCCGTGCTGGCAATCGTGCTGGGCGTCATCACCTATCGCGTGAGCCCGCTCTACCGCCAACTCCAGACCTCGATGGACCACCTCAACGGCGTGGTACAGGAAGACCTCACCGCCGTGCGTGCCGTCAAGGCCTACGTTCGTACCGAGCACGAGGAGGCCAAGTTCGACACCGTCAATACCGAGCTCGCGCGCACTGCGACAAAGACCTTTGGCAGCGCGGTGCTCAACCTGCCGGTGTTTCAGCTGTCGATGTACGTGGCTGCGCTCTCCATCCTGTGGATTGGCGGCCGCATGATCATCGAAGGTCGCTTGGGCGTGGGCTCGCTCACGGGCTTTATGAGCTATGTGCTGCTGATCATGAACTCGCTCATGATGATTTCCAACGTGTTTTTGCTGCTCACGCGCGCTCTCACGAGTGTAGGCCGTATCGCAGAGGTGCTCGATGAGGAGCCCGTTATCGCCAACCCTGCGGGAGACCTCGCGACTGCGGCGCCAACGGACGGCAGTATCGAGTTTCGCGACGTTTCCTTTAGATACCGCGCGGATGCAGCCGAGGATGTGCTCGAGCATATCGACCTTCGCATCGAGAGCGGCTCGACGGTGGGCATCCTCGGCGGCACGGGCTCGGGTAAGAGCTCGCTTGTGCAGCTGATTGCGCGCCTGTACGACGCTACCGAGGGCGCCGTGCTTGTGGGCGGACGTGACGTGCGTGACTACGACCTCGCCGCCTTGCGCGACGCTGTGGGCATTGTGCTGCAAAAGAACGTGCTGTTTACGGGCACCGTGCGCGAGAATCTGCAGTGGGGCAATCCGCAGGCGTCGGACGATGAGCTCCTCGCGGCTTGCCGCGCGGCGTGCGTGGACGAGTTCCTTGATCGCATCGGCGGGCTGGACGGCGAGTTGGGCCAAGGCGGCGCCGGTGTCTCGGGTGGCCAGAAGCAACGCCTGTGCATCGCGCGCACGCTGCTCAAGCATCCGCGCGTGCTCATTTTTGATGACTCCACCAGCGCGGTCGATATGGCGACCGACGCTAAGATTCGCGAGCACATCGCCCGGATTTCCGATACGACCGTGCTCATCATCGCCCAGCGCATCGCGAGCGTCATGGATGCCGATCGCATTGTGGTGCTGGACGACGGTCGTGTCCACGGCGTGGGCACGCACGAGGAACTGCTAGCGGGCGACAACATATACCAGGAGATTTATGCCTCGCAGATGGAGTTTGCGAGGAACGCGGACGCCGGCGACGGCAGCGACGATGGTTGCGCGAATGATCCGTTTTCCTCCGTCGCATGCGGATCGCCCTTGGAAGGGGGTGAGCGTCATGCCTAAGACCGCAGCCCAAGCACGCCCGGCCGACCTCAAGCGCACTGTACGCCGCTTGCTCTCCTACATGGGGCATGCCAAGTTCTCGTTGCTCGCGGTGGGCGTGCTCGCCTCCGTTGCCGCCATCGCGAGCCTCGCCGGCACCTACATGGTGCGCCCCATCGTTAACGGTTTGGCCACGGGCGGGGAGGAACTGCTCGCCAAGCAGGTTATCCTGACGGCGATCATCTACGCCGCGGGCGTGCTCTCGGCCCTGGGCTACTCACAGATCATGGTGCGCGCGGCCCAACACGTGGTGTCCGATATTCGCCGCGACCTGTTCGCGCACATCCAGACGCTGCCGCTCAGTTATTTTGACAGCACGCGCTCGGGCGACATCATGAGTTTTTTCACCAACGACGTCGACACCGTCTCCGAGGCGCTCAACAACAGCTTTGCCAACGTGATTCAGGCCGCCATTCAGGTTGTGGGTACCACGGCTATGCTCATCATCCTTAACTGGCAGCTCACGATTATCACACTCGTGTGCGATGCGGCCATTGTGCTGTATGCGCGCTACTCGGGCGCGCGCTCTAAGCGTTTCTTTGCTGCCCAGCAGGCATCGCTTGGCGACCTGGACGGATATATCGAAGAAATGGTCTCGGGCCAAAAGGTCATCAAGGTCTTTAACCGTGAGGCAGCGAATGTCGCCGGCTTCACCTGCCGCAACGACGAGCTTCGCCGCACCGGCACCGCCGCCGTGAGCTATGCCAACTCCATGGTGCCCATGACTGTCGTGATTGGCTACGTCAACTATGCCATCGTCGCCGTGGCGGGCGGCATGCTCTGCATCAAGGGGCTCGCCGACGTAGGTGCGCTCGCGAGCTACCTGGTCTTTGTGCGCCAGGCCGCCATGCCCATCAACCAGTTTACGCAGCTCGGCAACTTCTTGCTCAACGCGTTGGCCGGTGCCGAGCGCCTGTTTGCGGCTATGGACCTTGAGCCCGAGGTGGACGAGGGCTGCGTGGAGCTGGTGCAGACGGGCGATGCCGCGTGGGCGTGGAAAATTCCCGAGGGCCAGGGCGTGGGCGTCTACGGGCACCTGCATGACGTGGCAGCCGTTGATGAGTCGGGCCGCGCGGTGGCTGCCGACGGCACCGAGCTCACGTGCGACTTGGTCCCGCTTGCCGGCGACGTGCGCTTCCATGCCGTGGATTTTTCCTACGTGCCGGGCACCCGCGTGCTCACGGACCTCAACCTGTTTGCCAAGCCGGGGCAAAAGATCGCGTTTGTGGGCTCGACGGGCGCCGGAAAGACGACCATCACCAACCTCATCAACCGCTTCTACGAGGTCGATGACGGCGAGATCACGTACGACGGCATCGACGTCAAGCACATTGCCAAGGCCAGCCTGCGCGGATCGCTCGGCATTGTGCTGCAGGACACGCACCTGTTTAGCGGCACCATTGCGCAGAACATCCGCTTTGGCAAGCTCGACGCGACCGACGAGGAGGTACGCGCCGCTGCCGAGGCCGCCTGCGCCGACTCGTTTATCCGCCGTCTGCCGCGGGGCTACGACACACCGGTCACGGCCGACGGCGCCAACCTGTCGCAGGGTCAGCGTCAGCTGCTCGCCATCGCGCGCGTGGCCGTCGCCGATCCGCCGGTGCTCATCCTGGATGAGGCCACGAGCTCCATTGACACGCGTACCGAAAAGCTCATCGAGCGCGGTATGGACCGCATCATGCGCGGTCGCACCACGTTTATGATCGCGCACCGCCTGTCCACTGTCCGCGACGCCGACGCCATCATGGTCCTCGAACACGGCCGCATCATCGAGCGCGGCACGCACGAAGAGCTGCTCGCCCAGCACGGCGAGTACTGGCAGCTGGCGCATGGCTTAAAAGAGCTGGATTAACCCGTTCGAGCACGATGCTTTGATCCCTCCGTGCCCCTCACCTCGCCTCAAACCATCACAACATTCGACGTTTTTTGCCAAAATCGGGAAAAGCATCGAATGTTGTGATGGTTTTTCTGCCACTCGACCGGGTGGAATCGCTTTCTTGCGTACGAAGGTGTGCGGACCCGTGGGCAGGGGAATAAGGTTGGTTATCCGACTCCATTGGAGGGCTCATGGACCTGCCGATCGTCCTGTCCCATAAGACTGCCTGGTTGTACCACAACGTGGCGCGCCCGTTCGAGCCGCTCTCGCGAGCAAGCAGCCTATACGATGAGGACTCGCTTGCCAACGAGGCGGAGCCGACCGCGAGCCTGCCCAAATTGGGACTCGATGCCAAGGGGCTGAGGGCTTCAACGGCGGTTGGGATCGTTGCCGACCATCTGGTTTCTCTTGGTATTCCACGAGAAGAGCTCGATCATATCGACACGCTCGTCAACTTCGATTTTGAGCGCTCGACGCCGGCTGGATTTAGGTGCCACGTGTTTGGGGCGCCGGTACCTCCATGCCATCTTATCGAGGTGGCAGAGGGCCTTCTGGTGGTTGATGAGGTCATGTGCTTTGTCCAAGCGGGTTCGTGGATGAGCGAGCCAGAGCAGCTGGAATATGGGTATGAAATCTGCGCCCGATACCATTTGAATCATCTGTCGACAGGCGATTATATCGAGATGGGGCAGAGGTATACCGTTGCCGACTTGATTGCTTATTGCAATGAGAACCGATCTCGTCAGGGGGCTATACGCGCGGCCGCCGTGCTCAAGCGCGTGCACGATGGCGCGCGGTCGCCCATGGAGACGGCCACCGCAATCATGGTCGTAGTAAAGCGTTCCCAGGGCGGGCTGGGATACGCCAAGATCGAGCTCAACCATCGGGTCGATGTTCCCAACGAGTTCAAGTATCTCGCTAAGGCCGGGTATTTCGAGATCGACGTATATGCGCCTGCGAGCGGTACGGGGATTGAATACAACGGCTCGGACCATCTTGATAAACAGCGTAGCGCGTCGGATGCGGAGCGCATGACCGTGCTGAGCGCGCTGGGCTTTAGGATGATCGTCCTCACCGGGACTCAGTTTGCCCACCAGCTGCAATTGCACCGGGCGATGAACGCCATCGCGCTCGCTATGGGCCTTAAGTGCGACCGAAGCGAAGCGTTCCAAAAGCGGCAGAACGACCTGCGAGAATTCGTGATTCGGCACTGGGACGGCGGCCTTTAGGGGCGCTTTGGTCCTTCCGCGAGGTGCCGTGGGCAGGCGGACCATCACAACATTCGACGTTTTTTGCCAAAAACGGGAAAAGCATCGAATGTTGTGATGGTCTGTGCTGAGGATGGGCTTGGAAGTCCGTTTTGCTCGAAGTGACCTGTCCTGTCGTACGGGTGTCGGCATGATTTTCTCGTGGGGTATTATGTTTCCCGAAGAATAAATCGCCGCGCGAGAGGAGGGCTGCGTGGACGGGCACGTGCAACATGACGGCTTTGGCCGCGATATCAACTACCTGCGTATTGCCGTTACCGACAAGTGCAATTTCCGCTGCATTTATTGCATGCCGACCGATGGCGTCGCGCCCCGCGTGCACGACGAGCTGCTCAGCGCCGAGGAAATCGCCCGCTTTGTGCGCTTGGTGGCGGGGGAGGGCATTCGCCGCGTGCGCCTGACGGGTGGCGAGCCGCTGGTCAGCCGCCGTATTATTCCGCTCATTCGCGACATCCGCGCGATTCCGCAGATCGAGGACATCTCGCTCACCACCAACGGTGCCCTGCTGCCCAAGCTGGCGCCGCAGCTCAAAGACGCGGGGCTTAACCGCGTTAACATTTCGCTCGATACGCTCGACCCTACGCTCTTTGGAAAGATCACGCGTCTGGGTCGGCTCGAGCAGACCATGGCCGGCATCGACGCGGCGCTGGCTTGGGGCTTTGAGCCCGTTAAGGTCAACTGCGTTGTAGTGCGCCGGCTCAACCAAGACGTGGCGGCCCTCGCGCGCTTGACCGTCGACCGCCCCATCCACCTGCGATTTATCGAATACATGCCCATCGGCGACGAGCACACAAGCTCGCATTGTGCCGTAGACCCTCACGCGCCCGCGCTCAATCCCGAGCTGTGGGACGCGAGCGACACCGTGCCGAGTGACGAGCTGCGGGCGCGCATCAATGCCGGGGCCGCCGCGACGGGACTGGGCGAGCTCGAGCCGCTCGACATCAACGACGCTCCTGCCGGCGCGGGCCCTGCGCGCTATTGGCACTTTCCGGGCGCGGCGGGAACGGTCGGCTTTATCAGCGCCATGTCCAATCATTTTTGCGCGAACTGCAACCGTCTGCGCCTGACGGCCGATGGCAACGTGCGTCCGTGCCTGTTCAGCGATGCCGAGTATTCGGTGCGTGAGGCGCTGCGCCGTGGTGATGATATGCAGGTACTTTCGATTTGGCGCGATGCCGTGGCCCACAAACCGCAGGAACACGCGATAATTGAGGGCACGCAACGATTTATGTCCCAAATCGGAGGATGATCATATGGCCAAGAGCAGGTACGCCGATGCCACCAAGGCCGCTCGCAGGGCCGCGATGTCTGCCCACAAAGCCACGGCTGCGGCGAATGCTGGCAGCGCCGACGCGTCCGTGCAGCCGACTGCCAGCGCTGTCGCCGAGCCCGCCCGTGACGCCCGTCGCGACGAGCTGACGCACGTGGACGCCAAGGGCGAGGTTCGCATGGTCGACGTGTCCGACAAGGCCGAGACCCATCGCATTGCCATCGCCGAGGGCACCATCCTCATGCACCCCGAGACGCAGGCCATGGTGCTGCAGGACCGCGCCAAAAAGGGCGACGTGCTTGCCTGCGCGCGCGTGGCGGGCATTATGGCCATCAAGCGCACGAGCGACATCATCCCCATGTGCCATCCGCTGCTCATTACCAAGAGCAAGTGCGATATTGCGCCCATCGCTCCGGCGGGGACGCCGGCCGAGGACGTGCCCGAGGGCTGGGCGCCGGCGCGCGCGGACGGGCAGGTTGGCTTTCACGTGCTGGTTACGGCGGGCGTGACGGGCAAGACGGGTATCGAGATGGAGGCGTTGACCGGAGCGAGTGCCGCGTGCCTAACGATCTATGACATGTGCAAGGCAGTCGATCGCGGCATGGAAATCGTCGACGTGCGCCTGTTGCACAAGGAGGGCGGCCGCTCGGGCGTGTGGGACCGCGCCGAACGTCAGGCCGCTGCTGTTGAGGCTGCCGCCGCAGACGGTGCCGCGCCCGCGAGCGCGCCCGTCGCCGTCGCGCCCGCAGCTCCGACACCGGCCGTCCCCGCGATCGCGTTTATCGGCTACCAAAACTCGGGCAAGACCACGCTCGTCGAGAAGGTTATCGCCGAGCTCACCCGCCGCGGCCTGCGCGTGGGCTCGCTCAAGCATCACGGGCACCACGGCTTTGATATCGACGTGCCCGCTAAGGATACGTGGCGCCATCACCAAGCCGGATCCAAGCACGTGGGCCTCATCTGCGCCACGCGCTGGGCGGAGTACGCCGACACGCGCGAGGAGGACGAGATGCCCGCGCGCGAGCTGTTGTCGCGCTACAACGATGTCGACGTGGTGATCATCGAGGGCTACAAGACCGAGGGCTTCGACAACATCGTGGTCGCGCGCTCCGGTGTCGACCGTCTGCGCGGCAAGAGCTCGCTCGACCTGGTCGACGGTCACACGCTGGCCCTTGCCTGCAACGAGGCCCTGGCGCGTCAGGCCTTCGACGCCGGCTTTGCGACCCGAGCCATCAACATCAACGACGCCCGAGCCATCTGTGATCTTATCCAAGATCACCTTCAGGCTTGACGCTGCGCCGGCCCCAAGCACCCCATCTCGCCCCTCAAGCCGTCGCTCGCGTACCAAAGTACGCGTCGCTCCTCTTTCGGGGCGACCTGGGGCACTTGGAACCGGCTCGCTGCGTTGCCATAACATGCCAAAAAGGGACAGGTTTATTTTGGCAGGTTTTAGCTGGGCAAACGCCATTTCCACCACAAAGGGGCTAGGCACCTTTGTGGTGGTTTTTGCTTTGGTAGATGTGTGAGACCTGCCTTACAATCTACCAAGTAGTTCATGACGGGCGAAAAACGGAGAGAAGGGGCTTGATGCGTCTGTTTCATGCGGATAGATTGATTTGACAGACGGTGGCGAATGCCCGCCGTCCGCATTTGTATGAAACAAGGAGTCTCCATGCTCGCCCCTCTTTTCTCAAAGCCTCAACCTTCGCTGTCCGTGCAGGCCAAGCGCCTGGTGGCGATGCGCTTTCTCATCTACACCGGTTTTCAGACCAGCTACTTTATCGGCGTCATCGGAACGCTCACCTATGCGGACGACGCTTCGGTCGTCGCGACATCGCTGGCAGTCCTCTTTATGAACGTCTTCGTGATTCTGGGGTCCTTTGCGGGTGGCGCGGCGCTTGACGCTTTGGGCCCACGCCGCCATTTCTTGCTGAGCGTCATCAGCACGCTGGCGACCGGCGCGGCGATCATCGTCTTTGGCAGCGCTACCGAAACAGTTCTTGCCGGCGCGGTGCTCCTGGGCTTTGTGATGGGGTTCGCCCAGCCCATCGCCACATCCTATCCGGCCTACCTCACCGACGACCCCGTCGAGCTCAAAGACATCAACTCCGCCATCGCCATGTTTTCAAACGTGAGTATCATCGTTGGCCCCACGCTGGGCGGCTTTGTCGCGGCGGCCGCGTCGTCGCGCGCGGTGTTTGTGCTCATGATGCTCTTTACAGTGCTGGCGCTCGTCGCCGGTTGGGGCTTTAGACCGCAGACCAGCCATGTCGCCGGGCATGCGGATGCCGATTTGGCAGAGGAAGGGGAGCGTGCGGGACAAAGCTCCAACCCCAGCACGACCACCCGCGCAACCTTCGCGACCAGCATCAAGACAGTCTTTACCAACAACGTTCTCGCGCTACTTTTCTGCATCATCTTCCTCTCGAACTTTGGCTACGGTGCCTTCGATCCGCTGGAGTCGTTCTTCTACCGTGATATTCTGCATGTCGGTGTCGAGTGGATGGGCTGGCTCTCGTCGGCCAGCGGTGTGGGCGCGGTGCTGGGCGCCGTGGTCGCGCTCCGCTTGCCGCCGCACCTGGTCAACCTTAAAACGCTGCTTGTGGCGCTTATGTCCGTGGGCCTGGGAAGTTTGCTCTATGTGGGGACACCGTACGTGGGCGTGGCCCTCGTCGGCCAGATTGCCCTGGGCATAGCTTGGGGCATCGTCAACCCGCTCCACAACACGATCGTGCAAACGACGGCGCCGCTCGAGCGGCTCGGTCGCGTCAACTCGGTCATGGGCTTTGGCAATATGTTTGCCGGCGTGGCGCCGCTGGCGATTGCCCCGTGGCTGGCGGCGACATTTGGCGTGCAACAGACGCTCATCGGAGCGGGCGCGGTCGTGACGGCAGTTCCCGCGGCGTTGCTGCTGTTTGGCCGCCGGCATTTGGATCGTGCCGCAAGGCAGTAAAAACCATCACAACATTCGATGAAAATCGCGATTTTGTCGAAAAACGTCGAATGTTGTGATGGTTTGCGCCTCGGGCCAGGCCACCCTGCGAGTCCGGCCACCACAAAGGGGCCAGGCACCTTTATGGTGGTTTTTGCTTTGACGGGCCGCGCCTGCGCTTTGGTATACCATGTACGCCGTTCACGAATACACCCCACACCGTCGCACAACCCAGAAAGGCCCCCATGGACACCACCTTTAGCCACATCAAAGCCGTATTCTGCGATATCGACGGCACGCTGCTCACGAGCCAGCACACGGTGTCCCCGCGCACCGTGGCGGCGATCCGCGCCCTGCGCGAGCGCGGCGTGCTCTTTGGCCTGTGCACCGGGCGCGACGCCCACGCGACCGAGGCCATGTACGAGCTCTGGGGCATCGAAGGCCTGGTGGACGTGATGGTGGGCTGCGGTGGTGCCGAGGTCATCGACCGCGCGCACGACATCAACGAGCTGAGCTATCCGCTGCCGGGCGAGACCATCGCGCGCATCTGCAAGCACATGGCGGACCTTCCTGCAACGCCCGTCTGCCCCCGAGACGGCGTGTTCTACGTGCCCGAGAGCAACGCGTGCGTCGAGCACCTGTCGCGCGTCGACGGCGTGCCCTACCAGGTGGTCGATTTTGCCGAGTTCTTGCGCGAGCCGCAGCCCAAGGTGATGTTTACCATGGCGCCCGAGGTAATGCCGCGGGTGATTGAGCGGGCGTCGACGTTTGCCGATAACACTGTTAAGGCGGCGGCTCTGCAAACCACGCAGCGGCTCTACGAGTTCATGGATCCGCGCGTGTCCAAGACGCGCGGCCTTGTGCGCGTGGCGGAGCTCAACGACATGGAGCTCCAGGACATCTGCGTGTTTGGCGATGCGGACAACGACACCTGCATGGTGGCCGACGCCGGCGTGGGCGTGGCCATGGCAAACGGCAGCGACGCCACCCGTGCCGCCGCCGACTTTGTAACCGCGAGCAACGACAAAGACGGCATCGCGATCTTTATCGAGGAACATCTGCTGTAGCGCAGGGGGAGAACTCCGCAAGGGGGATAGGCGTCTTTGCGGTGGCCTCAGGCGATTTGGGCGAATTGATACCGAAAATCTGCGCGAAAATTCAAATAACGTTGTCTGAACATCATGCTTCTAACCACCGATGAATTAAAGATATTCCCATCAATTTGGTAGTCTATTTCTCCCGGTTAATGATCTACCGTTCACGGTCGATTTTCGACCGTTCACAGGACGCATGCTCTTGAGCAAAATGTTGTGCAAATAAATAAAATGCTATTAAAAAATGATAACTAGCTTAATTACCAGTAGAAATAGATATTTCATAGCGAATAAACGAAGGTAAATCCGAGCAAATGTCAAGAGAATTGAGAATTCGCTACAAAACTATCGGTATTTTTGCTTAGATGTTCAAACAATCGTTATATTATGAACTATAAGCGTGCGCAATTACAGATTGCGCAGATACGTTTGATAGTGAAAGAGCAAGATCGCGGTCTCTTGGGGAGGAGACATCGATGAAAGCGAATTCAGACAATTCTAAGCAGAGTAATAAAGCGACGCGTCGCGTACTGGCAGGCGTTTTGTGCGGAGCCTCCGTCTTGAGCCTGGTACTGTCGCTCGTCATGCCTCCGATCTCGCAGGCTATTGCCAACGATGGTCAGACCGAAGAAACTGTGACGGCGGGTGGTTCCTCAAGTGAGTCTACTGATGTAGACAACACCAACAACGGGGATACCGAAAACCAGAATAGTGACGAGACCGAGGGCGACGAGACTGGCGACGACGCTCTCGAGACGGCCCCGTTGCCTGATGACACGGAAGCCGAGAGCGCTGCGCAGCCCGCGGATGATGGACAGTCTGTCTATAAGGTCGCTACTGTTGCAAATGAAGGTGAGGTTCCGGGACTTCAAAAAGATAAAGATGGGTACACGCTGCTGACGAGTGACGGAGACCTGACAAAGTACCTTAACGCCCCGACTAAACCCGATAAACTACGTCTTGCGGCTGACATTAGTTCAAGTGAGTCAATCACTATCGAGCAAAACACTACGATCGACCTTGCGGGTCATAAGCTTTATTACCGCGATCCTAAGAACGAGACAGACACATTCATTAAGGTAACGAGCGGTGCGCTTACCATTGAGGATTCTGGAAAGTCACTTGTTGAAACTACTACTACTGTTAATGATAAAAACCCTGGCCAGTTTGCAGAGATGAAATGGACCAGTGACAACAACGGTACTACTCCTCAGAGCCTAACCTACTATGAAACCACGAGCACGCCTAACACAGCTGGCCTTGGCACCACTGAAACCACGAAACAGCATACCGTCAGCGGTTTCGGCGCAATCGTTGCTGCATCCGAAAGCGGTTCGGTCAAACGAGTCATTTCGGTTGCGGATGGCGGTACGCTTAACCTCAACGGGGGCATGATCACGACACCGAGGGATTTGGCCGGCGACGGTCATATCATCCTTGCCGTGGGGAACAGTAACGAAACTCAGGTGAATATCAATGGCGGTTTTATTACCGGCGCGAATCTTAATCAGCAGCGTGGCGGCTGGGGCGGTGGCCTGTGCGTAGTGGGCGCGGAAGTCACGGTCAACATGACCGGCGGCGTGATTGCAGCGAATAAGGCCGCTTCTGGTGGCGGTATTTATGCTGAGAGTGCCAAGCTGAATCTCTCCGGTGGAATCATCTCTGGCAACGCTACGTATTCTGATTCGGATGGTCTCGGTGGCGGCATCTTGGTTTCGGGCGGTAGTGTGACCGTTTCTGGTGGCTACATCACTAACAATAAATACGCCAAGTATTGCGGCAACGATGGTCAGGGTGACCATGGCGGCGGCGGACTTGCTGCCAATAACGGCACTCATGTCATCATTTCCGGTGGCCAGATTACTGGCAACTATTCCGAGGAAGCTGGCGGCGGCGTTTACGTTACCAATCTTAAACAACAAGGTAAGGCTTGGCTCAACATCACGGGAGGAAATATTGCCTCTAACGTGAGCTATCGATCTGAAGGTGCCGGCATCCGAGTGGGCGAGAGGGTTGACGCGATGATAAGTGGAGCGTCAAAAGATAGCCCAGTCTACATCACTAATAACCACTGCATGTCTCGCTTTGACTGGGGCGGAGGCGGCGTCTTCGTTCAGGGCGATTCGGATAACGACGCATCTAATGCTGGCAGGCTCTTTGTATACAGCTCGTATATAGGCAGCAATACCGCTGGTGGCTATGGTGGTGGCGTTGCAGTCTGCCCGACGGGCAAGACGTTGGTAACGAACACCAAAGGCACGGCAATCTTTGGCAACACTGACGCTGGAGGCGCCGATAATTACGATAGTGAAAACAATAATGGTAACCCTCATCTTTCTGGCGGCGGCCACCAGAAAGATGAAGACCAGTACGCCTATAACTATGTCGATAAAAACGGCGACCATGTTTTTCGTGACAGTGGTCATGCCGATTTCTTCCTCGCAGCGAAAGGTCACATGACGCCGGTCGCAGTGGTAAGCGGCAAGATGCTTGGCGATATAGACGCCAGGTATTCGGGAAGCATTGAGCTAACGGATCGAATCACCATCCCCGCCAACGGTGTTGCTCAGGTAAAAAATAGCATCGGTCTGTCTTCGGGTGTTAGTGCCACGGATAAAACGGCGACTGAAGCAGTACAGAAAAATGCGACAACCTTCATCACGGGCAACTATTCCTGGGACCATGGTGGCGGCATCATGTCGAATGGTGACCTGTACTTGGGTCAGCTAGCAGACACGTATGTCTATCCGAGCCTTAAGTTGAAGGCAACCAAGGAGTTGGACGGCCGTACGCTTGAAGATGGGGAGTTCGAGTTTACGGTTTATCGCAAGGACTCGGATACTGCGAAGGCGCCTTCTTGGGACAATAATGGTAATTTCAGCCATGTTGGCTGCGAGTTTGTCAAATCTGCCAAGAATACCGCTGGCAACATCGCCTTTGACCTTAGCGAGAAGCTTAGCGAGCTTCTTAGCAAGCAGTTTAAAGCGAGTGGTACTGGCGAAACAACATACTACGACATTACATACTACTTGGTCGAAAATGCGGGCGATGAGCTTGGTGTCAAATACGATCATGCTGTATACGAGATTAAGGTGAAAGTCAAATGCACGCCGACTGTACTTATGTCTGTTCCGATACAGGGAAATGCGAATGAGACTAAAAATCTTAATGTCTATAACTACACGATTGACAATGTGTCCGTGACTAAGAATCCTGGGGGTTCAGCTAGCTCGCCGAGGACTGCGTCAGCAGATGCTAATGGGTATTATTCGATCGTCGACTCCAGCAGCGCAACCTCCACCAACAAGGCAACCTTCACCAACACGTACGACCCTGAGGTCTCCTGGACTCCTATGGCGACTAAGGTCGTTGAGGGTGGCGAGATGAAGGAGTTTACACTTCAGCTTGCGAAAGACAGCAAATTTGACAACATCATCGGTACTGCCGTGACCTCTGCTGGTAAAGATACGGAGCAGACGCTTTCGTTCAAGGACACCACTGATAACAATAAAAAGGTTGAGCTCAAGTACTCGCTCTCTGATATCAGGAATAATCCCGGCGACCCGGGTGGCCCTTTCAAGACCTTTACGTACTATGTGCGCGAGAAAACCGACGGTTCGCAGTTCTCGCACTACACGTACGACCAGTCGGTCTATAAGTTCACGGTTGTGCCAACGTATGACACCGAAAAAGGAGAGATCAAATGTGCGGTGACCTACAGGAAGGGAACCGTTAACCCCAAAGGTGAGTGGACGGCAGACGCCAATACCGCAGAAGAGACGTTCACCGACACCTCCACCCCCACCTTCACCAACACCTACTCCACCTCTTTGCCCCTTTCTGGTATGTCGGGCGTCACTCTGACGTACCTTGCCGGCGCGGCGGTGCTTTGCGCTGCTGCGGCCTGGATGCACATTCGTCGCAAGGCGAATGCGAAGGGAGGTAAGCGTCGTGAATAAGAAAGTTTGCTCCTTCCCGATCTTGTTTGCGCTGCTTGCCCTCCTGATCGGCACCTGCGCGGTTGTGTTCCCCGCTTCCGCGCAGGCCGCGCCGACCTCGACCGGTTCCATCACGGTGAGTGGCACCGTGGCGAGCAGCTACGACGCCTACCAGATCTTTAGCGCCAACGTCGTCGACGGCGACAGCGACGCCAAGACCGCCACCGACCTCGCCTGGGCAAGCGACGCCGCGCGCGATGCCGTGTTGCCTGTGCTGTACAGCGCCGGCATGCCCAATTCCCAGACCACCGCGCAGGAAGCTGCCGAGTGGCTCAACACCGATTCCCACCTTACGAGCGCGCTGAGCGCACAGCTCGCTCGTTCCCTCCAGAGCTCTGATGCCGCGTCCGTGGCCCTTAGCGCGGGCAGGGCGGCCGAGCTGCCCTGCGGCTACTGGCTTATCGTCGCCGACGACGACGCCATCGCCCAGGACGAGGCCGGCACCGCGCCGATCATGACCCTGGTCGGCGGCGGCGCCGTCACCGTCAAGCCCAAGGCGGCGACCCCCAAGGTCGTCAAGCGCGTGCTGGAGGACAGCACCGCCGCCTGGCAGAAGGCTGCCGACGCCACGGTCGCAGACGACCTGTACTGGCGCCTCTCGGCCACGGTCCCGGCGGGGCTCACGGCCTACGACACCTATACGGTGCGGTTCGTCGACACCATGAGCGCGGGGCTCGACCCCTCCAAGGTGGCCGCGAGCATGCGCGTGTACGTGGCGGCGGGCGCGGACGGCGGCTTTGACGCCGTCTCAGCCGGCAAGGACGGCCGCGCCGGCACCGACCCCGCGAAGGGCTGGACCGACATCACGGCCCAGTGCGCCACCAAGGTGGCGGCGGACGGCAAGACCTTCACCGTGCGCACCGGCGACCTGATCGCCGCGCTCGGCGGGGCCGACGCCTTTACCGCGGGCGCCCGCGTGGTCGCCGTGTACAACGCACCGCTCAACAGCGCATGCAACCACGGCATCGCGAAGGGCAACCCCAACGAGGTCTACCTGCGCTACCCGCGCTCTCCCTTTGCCGACCAGTCCGGCGACGCCGGCTTCACCCGCACGCCGAGCGACGACGCGTGCGCCTACACCTGGGATCTCGCGCTCACCAAGCGCGGCAGCGACGGCGACAAGCCGCTTGCCGGGGCGGTCCTGAGCATCGCCGACGACCGCGGCCGCACGCTGGCGGCCGACGGCACGTGGGGTGCGGAGGGCAAGGCCACCGTCACCACGGGCGAGGACGGCCGCGTGACCGTCTCGGGCGTGGACTCGGGCAAGCTGGAGGTCCGCGAGCTCAAGGCGCCCAAGGGCTACACCGCCTTCGAGGGCACGCGCTCCGTGACGGTCAAGGCCGAGGGCCTGGACGTCGACCAGGTGGCCGCCGCCAAGCCCAAGCTCACCATCACGGCCGAGTCGCCCCTGCGCGCCGACAGCGCGGACGGGTCGACGGGCAGCCTGGAGGCGTCGCTCATCAACACGCCCACCGGCACACCCCCTAGCATTACCACCGGAGGCTTTATGCCCTCGACTGGCGATATGGCAATGTACGCCGCGGCCGCCGCAGCGGTCGCCGGAGCCGCGCTCATCGTGGTCGCGCTCCTGGTCAAACGGGGAGGTGGCAGCCATAAAGAGTAGCTGGCAGCCCCACAGAGAGCGGGGCGAGACGTAGCGAAGTAGATGCTAAGATACAGACAGATGATGACCGATCGAATGAGAACCAAACGGAAAACGGAGGAAAAGAAGATGAGCATGAGTAAGAACATCGCACGCCTGGCAGTAACCGCCGGCCTCACAGCAGCGCTGAGCTTCGGCGGAGTCACGGCCCCGGTGACCATGGCGTTTGCTGATGATCCGGTGACGGCTCCGGCAAATGGCATCATCATCGAGCAGAGCGAGAACAACAAGGGCACCGCTAAGACGCGTTTCGTTCCGTACCAAATCTTCAAGGCAAAAGTTCACGACGGCGAAAATGGTAAAGTCACATCTGATGTTGATTGGGCTGATACCATAACGCAAACCACCAAGGACCAGATTATTGCTGATATCCGTAGCGATGCTAGTAATGGTAAGAAGCTTTCCGGAACTCCTTCTGCTCAGGACGTTGCTGATTGGTTGGGCACCTATGTGTCCGAAAGCGGCAGGGAACTCGTTGTTAAGAACGGAGACTTGCTTAATAAAATAGCCGCCATTGTAAAGAAAAATGAGCAGCCGTCAGGTACGGCGTTCAATGCTGGTGATTCTTTTACGCCTGAGAGCGCTGGCTACTATCTCTTCCTGACAGATGATAACTCCATCGGTACGAATAAAGACTATTCCAACAAGAAACAGACGGGCACCTCGCCGATTTTCGCCGTCGTAGGTGGTACTGGAGTAACCGTGACCGAGAAGACTGGCATTCCCACGGTTACGAAGAAGGTCAAGAATGACAAGCTCCGCAGCGACTGGGCTGACAAGGGCGACTCCCAGATGGATCAGCCCGTGTACTACCAGCTGACCGGTACTGTGGCTGCGAACATCGATACGTTCAACACCTACTACTATGAGTTCCACGACGAGCTCTCCGCTGGTCTGACCGCGGATGAGAATTCTATTACCGTTAAGATTGATGACGAAACCGTGACGGCGGTCAACAACTACACCGCGAGTGTCACGAATACTACGGACGAGTCCGGGGCTGTAACTGGGCAGGTGCTGACTGTTTCCTTTACGGATCTTAAGGCTGCTGCTCGGTCCGTGGGCAAGACGCTTACCAAGGATTCCCATGTCGTCGTCACCTACACCGCCAAGCTTGACCACGAGAAGGCGAAGAATGTCGTGGTTGGCGGCGAGGGTAATCCCAACAGCGTCAAGCTCATCTACTTCAACAATCCCATGAGCAACGGCAAGGGCGAGTCCGTGCCCGATACCGTCCGTGACTACACTTACGCGCTCAAGCTCGTTAAGGAGGACTCTGCTAACGAGGCCACCAAGCTCGAGGGCGTAAAGTTCACCATCCAGGCCACGGGTGCCGACGAGGGCGCTGGCACTCAGTATGTCCAGGAGAACGGTTCCCTCGGCAAAGATCCCTGGAATTTCACGACCGATGGAAACGGCGAGATTAATATCAAGGGCCTTGATGCTGGTACCTACACGGTCAAGGAGACCGACACCCTTGGAGGCTACAACACGCTGGGCGCCTTCACCTTCACCATTAAAGCCGATGGCCTTAATCAAGACGAGGGAAATAATACCCTGACGGTTACTGCGTCCAAGGAAGGCCCCGAACTTGTCGTTGCTCCGACCTTTGATCATGGCACCGTCACCCTCACCGTCAAGAACAAGAAGGGCTCCAACCTCCCGCTCACCGGTCTTAACGGCGTGACCTTCACTTGGATCGCTGGTGGCGCGGTGCTGTGCATCGGCGTGGCTCACCTCATCCGCAGCCGTAAGCAGGCTGAGGAGTCCGAGCAGGAGTAACGCTCACTCACCCATCCCTTTGGCAGGTGGGATGTGATGGCCATGAGACTTGCGGACACTTTTCTCGTCCATCGACGTTCTTGCTTTGCCATTCTCTTTTCGGGGCAGACTCCGCACTGGAGTCTGCCCCGTTCTTTTTGGGATAACGCAGCCAGGCTCCATTGCCCGATGTATCAAGCGTATGAATATCGAACAGATGTTTGCAAATATTGCGTTTACCAGCTGTAAGTGCGAGTGCTCGCAGTAAAATACCCTTGCGACGCATCCCGTGCGCGGGCGGCCGACGACTCGATCGGAGGTCCCCAAATGCTGAAATTCCTTAACGCGCTCGCCGCCCTCGCGGCGGTGGGCTCGTTCGTCATCGCGTTTCTTGACTCGTATGAGGTTCGGTTTAAGGTCCGTAGGCGCACGCGCGGTGCGGACGGTAGAAGGCGTTTGCGCCGCAACAAGCGCAAATAAGAATGCCCGGGGGTCGGATCCCGGGCATTTAACAAAAGCTGAAAACTAGGCCGCCTGCGCTCTCATACACTTACGCGGGGTGCGTCGTTTTCTATTGACATTGTATCCCGAATCGCTCAGCCGATTCGGGACATTTTGAAAACTCAAATGCGGGCCCATACTCGCACTGCGCAATGCTGCCAGGCTGCGTTGTCCGGCGCGGAAGCTCGCTAATCGGCTATTATTTGTTTAGACAACTTGAGTTGTAGAGGAGTGACCGGTGATGGTGCAGGGCGCCAAACATATGAAGAGCAACAACGCCGCGGCCAACGGTGGCTCAAGCCCTCAGCCCAAGCCCAAGCCCAAACGCCGTCGCAAGCGGCTGCCGCGCTGGGCTGATCGGCTCATCACCATCGTCATCATCCTTATTGGCGTGGGCCTTATGACCTGGCCGTGGATCTTGGACCGGCTCGAGGCCTCGGGCGTGTTCAACCAGATCAGCACCGTGTCCAGCACCGTGGACGCGCTGTCTGCCGAGGAGCGCGAGCGCATCCTGCTCCAGGCGCGCTCCTTTAACGAGCAGCTGGCGGGTGAGGCCACCGAGCTTCCCGCCGACCAGATCGAGCCCTACGCCCAGCAGCTCATCTTTGACCGCGACCCCATGATGAGCTGGGTCGAGATCCCTTCCATCGACGTGAGCATGCCCATCTACCACGGCACGAGCGAGGAAGTCCTTATGGCGGGCGTCGGCCACCTGGAGGGCACGAGCCTGCCGGTGGGCGGCACCTCGACGCATTGCGTGCTCACCGCGCACTCGGGCATGCGCAACCTGAGCATGTTCGACGACATCCATTCGCTGGAGCCCGGCGACCTGGTGCTGCTGCACACCATGAACAAGACGCTTGCCTACAAGATGGTGGACTCCGAGGTGGTGCTGCCCGAGGAGATGGAGTCGCTGACCATCGAGCCCGGCGCCGACAAGGTGACGCTCGTCACCTGCACGCCCTACGGGGTGAACGACCATCGCCTGCTGGTGCATTGCGTGCGCACCAAGTACAACAAGAAGGACGTCGACAAGCAAAAGTCGCTGGCCGGCCGCCACTGGCGCAAGCGCGAGTTCGCCGTTCTCATCGTGGTCGTGGCCATTGTGCTGTTGCTGCTGGACATCGTGATTCACGCGGTCCGTAAGCGCCGCAAGGCCAAGGCCTCGGCATAAAGCATCGTTCAGAGCCACCATAAAGGGGACGGGCACTTTTGTGGTGGTCGGGACTTCCAAACCATCACAACATTCGATGAAAATCTCGATTTTGGCGAAAAGCGTCGAATGTTGTGATGCTTTTCGTTTCGGGCGGGACGGTTTTCGCTGTGTGCGCGACGGTTTTCGTTGTGGGGCGGCGCGGTTTTCGCTATGGACGGTGCGGTTTCGCTGCAGAACCGCCAGCCCGCCGCTTACCAACCGCCGCCCTCGTTACGTTTTCGCTGCATTTGGGTAAAGCGCCTGCTCCAAGCCGGCGTTGCCTTGTATACTAGAGCGGTTTAACTGTTATGCGGAAGGGAGCGCCTATGGCACTCAGCGAGAAAGACGTGCGCGGCATCGCCGAGTACGCAAAGATCGCACTGACCGATGACGAGCTCACCCAGATGACGTCCTACCTGAACGACGCCGTCCAGATGCTCGAGCCCGTCTTGCAATATGACTTGCCCGACGTGGAGCCCACGTTCCATCCCATCGGAAGCCTGTCCAACGTGATGGGCGACGACCTGCGCGAGCCCGAGCGCGACCTGCCGCTCGACGTCGCGCTCGAAAACGCCGGCAGCGCGCGCGACCGCTACTTCCGCGTGCCGTCCATTTTGGGAGAGGGGGAGAGCGAGTAATGGCGCTAAGCTTCGATTCCCTTACCGCCGCCCAGATCGCCGCGGGCGTTGCCGCCGGCGACTTTACCGCTACCGAGGTGGCCCAGGCCTCTCTTGCCGCCATCGAGGCGCGCGAGGGCGGGGTCCAGGCATTCCTGCAGGTGGCGCCCGAGCTCGCGCTCGAGGCCGCCGCGCGCGTGGATGCCGACCGTGCCGCAGGCAAGCCGCTGCCCCCGCTCGCGGGCGTGCCGCTGGCCATCAAGGACAACATGAACCTCGTAGGCACGCGCACCACCTGCGCTTCCCGCATGCTCGGGGACTACCAGAGCGTCTACACCGCCACCTGCGTCCAGCGCATGCTCGATGCCGGCTGCCTGCCCATGGGCAAGGCCAACATGGACGAGTTTGCCTTTGGCAGCTCTACCGAGAGCTCGGCGTTCCACCGTACCAACAACCCTTGGGATACCGAGCGCGTGCCCGGCGGCTCCTCGGGCGGCTCCGCTGCCGCTGTCGCCGCGGGCGAAATCGCGCTCTCGCTGGGCTCGGACACCGGTGGTTCCATTCGTCAGCCGGCGTCGCTGTGCGGTGTGGTGGGCTTTAAGCCCACGTATGGCGCCGTGAGCCGTTACGGCGTGGTTGCCTTTGGCTCGTCGCTCGACCAGGTGGGCCCCTTTGGCCGTACGGTCGAGGATGTCGCGCTGGCCATGAACGCGCTTACCGGCGCGGGCCACGATCCGTACGACTGCACCAGTCAGGATTGCGCCGTCGACTTTACCGAGCACCTCAACGACAGCATCGAGGGCAAGCGCGTGGGCATCATCCCTGCGTTTATGGAGGCCGAGGGCCTGACGCCCGAGGTCAAGGCCGCTGTTCAGCGCGCTGCCCAGGAGCTGCAGAACCAGGGCGCCGAGTTGGTCGAGGTCGACCTGCCGCACCTGGACGCCGCCATCGCCGCCTACTACGTCATCGGCCCGGCCGAGGCGTTCTCCAACCTGGCCCGCTTCGACGGCATTCGCTACGGCTATCAGGAGGAGGGCTGCGCCAACCTGTCCGACCAAAGCTCGCTCTCGCGCGCCCACGGCTTTGGCGCCGAGGCCAAGCGCCGTCAGATGCTCGGCGCCTACCTGCTGAGCTCGGGCGTGTACGACAAGTACTACTACGCTGCGCAAAAGGCCCGCACGCTCATCACGCAGGACTACGACGCCGCGTATGCCAAGGTGGACACCATCCTTATGCCCGCCTCGCCGCGTACGGCCTTTAAGTTTGGCGAGATCAGCGACCCCACGCAGATGTACCTCTCCGATCTGTACACTATCTCGCTCAACATTTGCGGCAACGGCGGTATCTCGGTGCCGCTGGGCCTGGGCGAGGACACCAAGCTGCCCGTTTCTGCCCAGCTGGTTGGTCCGGCCTTTAAGGACCGTCAGCTGCTCACGTTTGCCCGCGCCCTGGAGCGCGGCTTTGCCGATGCCGCCACGGGTGCGCCCGCGCTTTCCGTCGCGCCCGATTTTGCCGGGAAGGGAGGCGAGCTGTAATGAAGGAGCTTTCCGAGGTCCTGCAGGATTGGGAGGCCGTGATTGGCCTGGAGATCCATACCGAGCTCACCGCACTCGATACCAAGATGTTCTGCAACTGCAAGCTCAGCCACGATGACGAGCCCAACGCCAACGTGTGCCCGGTGTGCCTGGGCCTGCCCGGCGCCCTGCCGGTGCCCAACAAGCGCGCCATCGAGAGCATCGTCAAGGCAGGTCTCGCCACCAATTGCGAGATTCAGCGCCACTCGATGTTCTACCGCAAGCACTACTTCTATCCCGATATGGCCAAGAACTTCCAGACCACGCAGGGTCCGGTCGCCTTTGCCATGTACGGTCACCTGGATCTGGATGTGACCGGTCGCGGTGCCGCCGAGCGCCCCGACTGCGCGTTTGGCGAGGCCGAGGCCCAGAGTCTGGCGAGCGCTTCGGCCAACGCCGAGGGCCTGTCTACGTCCATGACGTCGACCATGCGCGAGGGCAACCAGCGTGCCGGCCACCTGGCCAGCTACGACGCGTCCAGCCTGCAGATGCCCGAGCGTCGCGAGGACGGTTCCTACACGGTGCCCATCCGCATCCTGCGCATCCACATGGAGGAGGACGCTGCCAAGATGGTGCACGTGGGCGGTGCCGAGGGCCGCATTACCGCCGCGGCCGAGTCGCTCGTCGACTACAACCGCTGCGGCACGCCGCTGATTGAGCTCGTCACCGAGCCCGATCTGCGCACGCCCGAGGAAGCGCGTCTGTTTATGGAAAAGCTCCGTCGCATCTTTGTGACGCTGGGCATTTCGGACTGCTCCATGGAGAAGGGTTCCATGCGCTGCGACGGCAACGTGTCGCTGCGCCGCCGCGGCGAGACCAAGCTGGGCACCAAGACCGAGCTCAAGAACCTCAACTCGTTTAAGAGCCTGCACGACGGCCTTGCCTACGAGATCTGCCGTCAGGCCGAGGTGCTCGAGGAGGGCGGAATCATCTATCAGGAGACCCGCCACTGGGAGCCCAGCCGCAAGCGCACCGTGGTCATGCGGGTCAAGGAGACGGCTGACGACTATCGTCTGTTTCCCGATCCCGACCTGGCGCCGTTTGATCTGGACGACGAGTTCATCGACCGCTGCCGTGGCGAGATCCCCGAGCTGCCCGATGCCAAGCGCGCCCGCTTTGAGGCCGACTTTGGCATTAAGGCGGCCGATGCCGAGCAGATTGCCGGCGACCCCGAGTTTGCCGAGTTCTTTGAGGCTGCCGCTGCCGGTATGGCTGGCAAGGAGGCCCAGACGGTCGCAAACTTGCTGGTGAACGAGATGATCGCCTATCTTAAGGGCGCGGGCGTCTCGCTGGCCGAGTCCGGCATCGCGCCGGCTCAGGTGGCAGCGCTTGCCAAGCTGCTGGCGACCGATGCCATCAGCTCCAACCAGGCGCACGAGGTCTTTGAGGCCATGGCTCAGACCGGCGACGACCCCAACAAGATCGTCGACGAGCGTGGCATGCGCCAGGTGAGCGATGCCGGCGCGCTGCAGCCGATCGTGGACGAGGTGCTGGCAAACTGTGCCGATCAGGCGCAGCAGT
Organism: uncultured Collinsella sp.; assembly: GCA_900554495.1. Taxonomy (GTDB): domain Bacteria; phylum Actinomycetota; class Coriobacteriia; order Coriobacteriales; family Coriobacteriaceae; genus Collinsella. The sequence goes on along the minus strand of USHR01000002.1, from coordinate 4,096 downwards.
ATCGTGACGGCAACCAGAAGGTCATCGGCTTTTTGGTGGGCCAGTGCATGAAGGCGAGTCGCGGCAAGGGCAACCCGAAGCTCTTCAACGAGTTGCTGAGAACGTCGCTCTCGTAAACGGGAACCGAGGGGCCGGGCGCAGGGCCTTGCCTCTCAATTTCGGACAGTCCTGACTCACGACGGAGGCGCCACTGGCGCCTCCTGTTCGTGCGGAACTCATTGAGAGGCAAGGCCCTGCGCCCGGTCCCTCGGTTCCGTGACGACTCGGCCGTTCGGGTCAGGTGGGGCTGAATGGAATTTGGTGAATGAGGGCGCCGTTTGCGCCCTCAATTTTGTGGATGTGGCGCAGGGACGGTCCCTTGGTCACATCGCGCCTCAAGATTTCCAAAAAGTTAACCTTTGTTGACCTCAATAGTTAGATAAACTAAACTATTTTCCAAAAGTGTGCTCGAGCAAACTTGTTTACTCGGGTGCTGAGGCACCGTGCCGCGTCCAATGCGGCAAAAGGGAGAATCAACATGAAGAAGTCGACGTTCAATACCCTGCTTGTCGGTGGCGGTTTTCTGCTTGGCACGGCCGGCATCAAGCTGCTTACCAGCGCTCCGGTCAAGAATGCCTGCGTGCAGGGTATCGCGTGCGGCATGCGCATCAAGAACGGCTACCAGGACATGGTCGAGCAGGCTAAGGCTAATGTCGACGACATGGTTGCCGAGGCGGCCTACATCACCCAGAGCGAGGCCGCTGCTGACGAGGCAGCCGAGTAACGCTCCCAGGCACAAACTATGAGATTCTCGATTATTAGCGAGATCCCCGGCAGGACCCGTCTTCAATTGGCGGGTCCTGTGCCAGAGAGCGATCTCGATGCACTTCTTAAGCTCAGCGGCGATATCGACGGCGTGCACAAGGTGCGCGTTTACGGCCGTATTGGCCAGATGGCGCTCGAATACGACGAGCGGTGTCTTGCGAGCGTGCTCGATGCCTTGGGTGCGCTCGATGCCCAGGCCATTGCCGACGCAAAGACGGGTTACGTGATGCAGCTTGAGCCACGCAAGCACAAGCTCGTCATGGATCTTGCCACACTTATCGGCGCCCACTACGCGCGCCGCTGGTTTTTGCCCACGCCCCTGCGTGCGGTGTTTGTCGTGGCCGGTTACATGACCTTTTTGCGCGCTGCCCTCCGTGAGCTCGCGCAGCCGCGTCTGACCGTTCCCGTGCTCGACGCTTCGGCCATCGGCATTTCGTTCGTCAAACGCGACGTCGACACCGCGGGCCAGACGATGTTCCTGCTCAACGTGGGCGAGCTGCTCGAGGACTACACCCGCGCCATGAGCGAAAATGAGCTCATCAACTCGCTGCTCGATGTGCCCGACAAGGCGCAAAAGGTCATCGGCGACACCGAGGTAAGCGTTGCCGCCACCGAGCTCGAGCCCGGCGATCTGGTCGCCGTGCGCACTGGCATGTCCATTTGCATCGACGGTGTTGTCGAGCAGGGGAGCGCTATGGTCAACCAGGCGACCCTGACTGGCGAGCCGCTGGCCGTCGAGCGCAGCGTGGGCGACGACGTGTTCGCCGGAACCGTCGTGGAAGACGGCAGCATCTTGGTGCGCGTGCGCGCCAATACGGCTCAGACCAAGCTGCGCTCGATCGTCTCGCTCGTGCAGACGGCCGACTCGCTCAAGTCCGAGGGCCAGTCGCATATGGAGGACCTTGCCAACAAGATCGTCCCGTGGAACTTCCTGCTCGCGGGCCTGGTTGCGCTTACCACCCGCAGCCTCATCAAGACCTCGGCGGCGCTGATGGTCGACTACTCGTGCGCACTCAAGCTCACGGGTTCCGTCGCCGTCATGACCGCTATGAGCGATGCCGCCAAGATGGGCGTCATGGTCAAGGGTGCGAAGTACTTTGAGTCGTTTGCCAAGGCCGACACCATTGTGTTTGATAAGACCGGCACGCTCACCGAGGCGCAGCCGCGTCTTGCCTGCGTACTCACCACCGATGGCTGGAGCGAGGACGAGGTCCTGCGCCTTTCCGCTTGCTTGGAGGAGCATTTTCCGCATCCGGTGGCGCGTGCCGTGGTCAATGCGGCACGTGAGCGCGGGCTCGAGCACCGCGAGCGCCATGCTGCCGTCGAGTACATCGTGGCGCACGGCATCGCTTCGTCCATCGAAGGGCGTCGCGCCATCATCGGTTCAGCGCACTTTGTATTCGAGGATGAGGGCGCGCAGCTCGAGTCCGACATTAAGGAGCAAATCGTGCTCCAGATGCAGGGCCTGTCGCCGCTGTATCTGGCGGTCGATGGCACCGTTGTGGGCGTGCTTGGCATCGAGGATCCGCTCAAGCCCGGGGTCCGCGAGGCCATCGCCGACCTGCATGCACTGGGCGTCAAGCATGTCGTTATGCTCACGGGCGATTCCGAGCGCACGGCCGAGCGCATTGCGCGCGAGGCAGGGGTCGACGAATTTAAGGCCGAGTTGCTGCCCGAGGACAAGTACGCCTATGTGGAGCGCATTAAGAGCGAAGGGCGCCACGTTGCCATGGTGGGCGACGGCGTCAACGATTCGCCGGCGCTCGGTTTGGCCGACGTGGGGCTGGCAATGGGTGGCGGAAGCGACATCGCCAAGGAGGTCGCCGACATCATCCTGACCGATACGGATCTGGCCGCGATCGTGCGCCTGCGCCGCATGAGTCAGGGGCTTATCGACCGTCTGACGAGTTCGTATTCCAAGGTGATGCTCACCAACTCGGCGCTGTTGGCATTGGGTATTACCGGCATGATCACTCCGCAGACGTCGTCACTGCTGCACAACGGCTCAACGATCGCCTACAGCTTGGGCAACGCGAAGGCGTACCTGCGTTAGCGTTTTCGATTGAGTATATGGCCTGCATTCGGGCGGCACCGCAGCCGCCAGGGTGCAGGCCTTCTTTTGTTTGACGAGATGTTAGCTCAGATATATGCTCATGCTAGCACGGCTAGCAAACGCTGAAGGTGAGGTTGAGATGGCTACCGTTGGCAGCATGGCGCAGGTGAACGTTCGCGTGGATCGCCAGGTCAAGAACCGTGCCGAGGAAGCGCTGCGGCTTTCGGGCGGGTCACTGCCCGAGCTCATCAAAAAGGTCGTGGCCAAGGTCGCACAGGGTGGCGGGCAGTGTGAGGAAGTACTGTTTGCCGTTGATGGCCGGCAACAGACCGTCGCGCACGATACTCCGTTCACCGCGTCGTGGGCAGCGGCAGACCGGCTTTATGCAGATTTGGGCATCGCTATGTCGCCCGTATCCGACGATCGCGGTTGGGACACAATCTATTCCGAAGCCATGGATGAGCATTATCGCCAAAAGGGGATGATCCTGTGAGCGGGGCTCCCCTCAAAATAATGGTGGACGCCAACGTATGGGTTGATTCGTTTTGCGTCGACCATGCCGAGTCGCTTGCCGCGCGTGCGTTTATTGGGCGGGCGACGGAGACGGGGGCGTTGCTGTTTTTCCCGGTGCATATCGCTAAGGACGTGCTGTACGTTGTCCAACACGAGCTGAAGCGTAGCGTTCTTGCCAGCGGGGGAGCGCTCGACGAGGCATCTGCCCGTGCAATTGGCGATGCGGCGTTGGCGTTTGTTCGGAACATGACCGAAAACGCCACGGCCGTGGGCGCTGATGCATCCGATCTGTGGCTAGCCGACAAATATCTGACGCTCCATCGCGATTACGAGGACAACTTGGTGCTCGCCGCGTGCAAGCGCGCACAGGTCGATTACTTGGTGACCAACGATCGCAAACTGCTCGAACATGCCGATCTTGCAGCAAAGACACCTCGTCAAATGATGCCGATTCTTGTTTTGGCCGAACGCGGCGGCGCGGCTATCGGTTGACGCGAACTGTTTGCGGGCCTCTTGGACGACGATGCGCCAAGGGGCCCGCGTCTGTTATTTACAAAAGCTCGGCCTTAATGGCAGGGCTTTCTGCGAGCTGCTCGGCTGCCTTTTCGTCGGAGCTGTCGAGTGCGGCTAAGCTGCGGTAGACCCACTCGTTGACCTGGGTGTTCTTGACACCTGCGGTCTGCATAAGGGCGCCTACCTCGCGGATTGCTGCGAGCAGATCGGCTT
>USHR01000001.1 GCA_900554495.1 uncultured Collinsella sp. | reverse complement strand
CGCGTACAGTAAAGGCAGGTAATCCATGGGCGGTTACAGATCGAGGAGGACACGACCATGAAAAAGAAGGCCTTTGCGATTCTCACCCTCTGCATCAGTCTCTTTGCCGCAGTTGCCCTGGTGGGCTGCGGTGGCAGCGGCGGCGCTACCGGAAGTGGCGGTGGCGGCGGAGCAGAAAAACCAGCCGTGGATATGAGGACCGACTTCATTTGGTTTAAGGTCGAAGTCCCCGAGGACGTCGAAATCACGGACGTCGCAGGCGATACCGCCGACAGGGCCCAGTTTAAGTTCACCGAGAGCGAGCATGCCAGCGACCGCTTCATCCCCGTCTTCGATCCTGACAAGAACGCCGATGAACTGTTTGACTACGAGGCAAAGTGGAAGGCCAACTCCGGATGGACCGAGAGCGATCCCGTTAAGTACAACGGCAAGACCTGGCGCAGCGCCTACTTTACGCACTCGGGCGGCGTGACGACTGAGTACTTCACCGAAGCAGGCGGCGGCAGCGTCTACGTGCGCATCGACAACGTCGAGGAGCACAAGGACGCCGTCGAGACCATGATGAAGTCTCTGGAATTTGCCGACGACATCGCCAAGGCCAAGACCGAGGCCATGGATGTTAAGCTCGACGATATCGAGATTAAGCGCTAAGCGACTCGCGAGCGTAACGAAAAACACGAGCGCAGTGCCAACAAGCGGCGGTGCCCCAGCGTTTCGTACTAAGGGAGGGCCGGTAAACCGACCCTCCCTTTCTTATGCCGATAGCCGGCGAACGCGAGGGTGCCGGGCGGCAAAACCACCCCCAGCGCGGTAGCAGCACAAATAGGCAAGCACCCAAACACGTCCGCCCGCCGATTTATAGCGCCGCGCACACAATTTAAGCCGACACCTTTAAACATCCGGGCAGTATAGTGACCAAAATGAGCGCATTACCGCACCCTGCGAATGGAGGAGTTATGACCGAACATCATGCCATCAGTCGCCGAGCGTTTACGCTGGGCCTTGGACTCGCGGCGTTGTCGCCGCTTGCAAGCCTGCCCGAAACCGCGGGATTGGGCCTTCCCATGCGCGCGGCATTTGCAGAAGACACGCCCACATCGGCGGCCAACCTCGACAAGTTCGTCATTCGTCTTCGCCCCGCGGGCTATTTTCGCACCGCGAGCGTCAACGAAGACGGCAACGTCATCGGCAACGTCTGCCACCTGTTTAATGACGGCACGTCCAGCAAGCTCATCCTTGAGAACGTAACGACCAAGAATGACGATACAAACTGGTATGCTATCCGCACCTTGCTCAATTTCGAAGAGCACAAGAAGACGGGCTACAGCATTTGGTCGGTCGATGGCGACTCGGACAAAGATGGAAAGGTCATCCACGTATGGAGTGGCGAGCATGACGGCAAGGCCAGTCGCTCTTTTGCGTTCGAGCGTCAATCAAACGGTACCTATATCATCCGAGACCGCACGGTCGAGAAAGAAACCGAGAAAAAAGACATTAAGTACCTGGCCATAGAAAAGGACGGCAAAGACCAGGACAACAATAAGATCTGCCATAAGAGTAAGAGCATTCCGTGGGAGCTCGAGCTTGTCGGCTACAGCATGGACAAGACCAATGCCACAGTTAGCAGCATCGACTGGACCACGTATAGCAGCTACGTCGACGGACCATGTTGGATGAGCCACGTCGATGGCAGCAAGTACCTCGACGAACTGAGCATCCCGGGAACTCACGATTCGGGCACCTGCAGCGTCGACAACGACACCGAGCCCCAAACCTCGCTTGCAAAGTGCCAGCAGGATTACATCCCCACGCAGTTGCTCGAAGGCATTCGCTATTTTGATATCCGACTTGGAAAGAACGACAAGAACGGCGACCCCGGCATCGACCATGGAATATGCTACCTGCACAAAAAAGACGGGGGCTTTATGCAACTCTCCGATGTCATCGGTTACTTCAAAACATTTTTGAACGAACACCCGTCAGAAGCGCTCATCATGCTGGTGTCACGAGGCAACGACGAGGCTACCGACGAAAGCGTTACGACGGCTTTCGCCAATGTTATGGGCAATAACTCCGATCTGTTCTATACGTCGAGCCATGTCCCCACACTGAACGAGGTGCGCGGAAAGATCGTCCTGCTGCGTCGATTTAAACTCGCCGGCGACAGCGTAGACGGCCACACGTGGGGCCTCGACCTCACTGAATGGGACGACAAAATCAAGGCGCATTCCGGAAAGTCCATGTGCCTCGTCCAAGACGCACGAGGCTTTGAGGCTGCGGGCAATGCGGGTGCCAAAGAGCCCTATTGCACCAAGGTATATGCCCAAGACCATTACGACTGCACGGGATCCAGTAAGATCGACTGGGTCGATATGGCCCTGAAGGCAGCGTCCGAGTTCGAGCGCAGCACCGTAGATATCACTGCCGCGGACGGGACAACGGTGCAGGCAACGGAGCGCTGCTGGTTTATCAACTACACGAGCTGCACGCAAAACAACCCTTTTACCGCAGCGCGAGTGGTCAACGAGCACCTGTACAAGAGCTCGTATATAAACAATACCGGAGTTGAGAGCACAAAGGCGGACTGCCGCAAGCACATTGGCATCATCGCATCCGACTTTGTTGATGCGGCACTGGCCCGGAGCATCTACCAGCGCAATTACAACGATGCGCAGCACAAGCAAACCGTTTCGTGCTATCTCCCGACCCGCATGCGTATGACGTACGGCGACTCGCTGAGCGATGCCTCGCTCCAAGATGGCAAGACCGTTGGCGAGGGCCATTTCCGCCTTGTCGACAGCAGCAACGTACTCAACGTAGCAGCCTCGGGACATGCGTTTGCCATCGAATATGTGGATGTCGACGCCCTGGGCAACGAGACTGTTACGGGGCTGCAGGGCCCTGTGCCCATCGATATCGATCCACGTGCGCTGACGCCTCATTTTGAGGGACTCGAAGGCCTTAAGGCCGGCGAAGACGTACGCGCCAAGATTGCGGCATCACTCGAGGGCAAGCTCGAAACCGATGCCTGCACGGCCCAGCTCGAGTTTGTGCACGACGCGGACGGCGCTCCGGGCACGGCAATGGCCGAGGGCGAAACATTTGCCGCAGGAACGTACTGGGTGCGCGTGAACGGTCTCTTGGGCGACGCGGCGCAGAACTACACGCTCGCCAGCGACGGAGCCGCAAGCTTTACCGTTGCAGCCTCGGGCAACGCGGGCGGTACCGGCACCGGCACCGGCACCGGTACCGGCGCCAACGCAGACGGCGCCGACAAGAACGGCGGCGGTAACAAGAGCAAGGGCTCGACCGGAAAACTCGCCGACACGGGCGACGGCTCTGGCATCGCCGCCGGGCTCGCCGCTGCCGCCGTGGCGACAACGGTCGCCGGCGCGGCAATGCTTGCCAGTGACGGTGAAGGCAGCGAAGGCACTAGCGAATAGGCAACCGGCACTTTCGGACACATCGATTTGATTGGGGGGGCGCAGAATACCGTTCTGCGCCCCTCGCTTTTTGCAAATGAAGAGGTAGTGTGTCCAGAGAACTCGCAGGTCGAGCGTCCAGCCGCCGAGCCACCAGATGCGCGGGCGTAAGTCTGGCCCGAACGCCGCCATCGGCTACATCACCGTGTTCAGCACGTTCACGAACTCCTGAGCCTGGGAGTGACTGCTCAGCCTGTAGGAACAGGCGGTCAGCAACCTATTACGGAGGAGCACGCGCTTACCCTTGACCCTGCTGACACCCGTAATGTCCTTGAGGTAGACGATCTTAGTATGGGTACCGAAGAAGTTGTTCTTCACGACCGCCTCGATACGATTGGGATAGATGCTTATTCCTTTGAAAACGCCGGCACCCTTATCGTGAAACAGCAACGTGTTGTTATCCACGCGCGCCACCCCCAATGAGGTTCGTTGAAACTGCCTCTATAGCCACTTTTTAGTCACCGCAAACCCTTTTCGCGGTCGCGCGCAGAACACCAAATCGTGTCCGCACAAGGCCTTAAACTAGAGGCAATAAAGGTGTTCGATGCGCTTGGTGGGCTCTTAGGATGTTCCTCAAATCGCCGGCATCGGAGGAGGTCTTACATGGTTTACGTATGGGAATTCGAGTTCTTTGATTCGAACGGCATGGTCGATGCCGTGCCTTGCGGCTCGTTGGGCGGAGGAGGAACGTTCGGATCCGACCTAAACGACGCTGTCGAAAGCGCCGCTGATTTTCTCGCATGCATGGTCGATGACCACCTAATGGGCGGCGTCGACCTGCCTGCGCCGGACTTTGGCCACGAGCCGCAGCACGGTGGCAAGATTATCGCCGTGGCCGTCAGCCGCGAGCTCGGCGACATCCCCGCCGTCACCGCGGCGGACACCGCTCGCATGCTTGGCGTTAGCACGGCAAGGGTATCGCAGCTGATAAATGCTGGGCTGTTGGATTCTTGGAAGGACGGCACCAAGCGCATGGTGTCCAAAGCTTCCATCGAGGCACGACTCGCCGACGCTCCAAAGGCAGGACGCCCGAAAGAGGCCCCTATTGCTGTATAAAGCAATAGCGTTGCGGGTTTTTTCATTTGTCAGATTAGCTGACAAGCTCTCCCAATTCGGGACTCACTGCGTCCCGAATTGGGCTGGACACATTGCCGCAGGTAGCCGCGCATCCTCAATCCAAAGTACAAGAGGTGTTTCTCATGACAGACAGACCGAAAACAACACTGCGCGACTGCATCTATGGGCTTGCCGTCGGCGACGCGCTGGGCATTCCATACGAGTTTATGCCTCGCGGCACGTTCGAATGCACCGACATGACCGGCTACGGCACGCACGAGCAGCCCGCCGGCACCTGGAGCGATGACACTTCCATGACGCTTGCTACCTGCGACTCGATAAGGGAGCTTGGGCACATCGACACCGCAGACATGAGCGACAAGTTCGTAAGCTGGATTGCCCGTGGCGAGTATACGATCGACGGCGTTTTCGATTACGGCGGCACGACCGCCCGCGCCTTGCACACCGGCAAAGGAGGCTCCGGTGAGCGCGACAACGGCAACGGTTCGCTCATGCGCATCGCACCCTTGGCGTTTGTCGACGCGACTGACGACGAGATCTGCGAGGTCTCCGCGATAACGCACGCTCACAGAACGTCGACCGACGCATGCGTCATATTTGTCGAGCTGATGAGGAGCGTGATGAACGGCACGCTTCCCTCATGGGTGCTCCAGCTGAAAGACGTGCCCGAGCAGGAAATCAGGTCAGGTGGCTTCGTGCGCGACACGCTTAAGGCAGCCGCCTGGTGCTTCGTCAACACTGGCAGCTACGAAGATTGCGTGCTTACCGTCGTCAACCTGGGCGACGACACCGACACCACCGCAGCCGTCGCCGGCGCCGTCGCCGGCACGGCATACGGTATCGAGGCCATCCCGCTGGAGTGGGTCGACATCCTGCGCGGTAAAGAGCTGATTGAACGGTGTTTGTTTTAGGACACGCCTTCAACGAAGACAATGTCAGTCAACGCAAATGATTAAGGGACCGCATAAATGATGACTACAGAATGCGCCGTCATGGGTCCGTTCGTCACAGAGCAAAGTACCGTGGGGCCGTACACCGTGTTGGTATTCGAATCCCCGCTGCCGCAGAAAAGGGCCGGTTGCAGCCGGCCCCTTAGACATTAGCACCTGCGTTGCCCGCGCTTCCGAAGTGTGACTAGCTGAGGAGCGGATTCCGCGGCACAACCTGATTTTACCCGGTGGGGCGGCTCTTTTGCAGCCGCCCCACCGTTTATTTAGATCTACCACGACGGACAGCTCGCACTACTGCGCACTGTCCCGTACCGCTCCCCTACTTCCCAAAGATCGCGCCGAACAGGCCCTTGCGTTTAGGCTTCTCATCTCGGTAAGAACCCTCGGCCGCCGCTGCCACTTGGCGCGGCCGCTCGCCGCCTCCGCGGCGTACGATCTGGTACAGGAACGGCGATTTAACGTATTTGACCTCGATGGGCGTGGCATGCACGGTGCTTTCGCTCGACAGCACCACCCTCGGATTGAGCGACGCCACCACATGCGTCTCGCGCTTGTCGCTAAACACTACCGCCGCCGCGCGACCCGTCTGGCCGTTTACGGCAATGCGCACCTGCTCGCCATCGCGGCTGTCAGTCGCAGGACGATCGACAAAGTAGACCGGTACCATCACCAGGCCGTCCTTGTGCTTGCGGGCCTTGCGCGCCCAGGCGCGGATGCTCTTTTTATTGAGCCCCAGCGCCGCCTCGGCATCGTTGCCGGCAACGTCGAGCGCCAGCTTATCAATGACCACCTGGTCCTTGGTGGACGCATCGACGGAAACGACGCGGAAGTCGCCCTCCTGCATGGCAGGATCGAACGGCCCCACCTTGCCAAAGTCCCACGGCTCCAAAATGCCCATAAGGCGAACGTCTAGGTAGTTTGCCCGCGGATACGCCCAGTCGAGCACCTCGTAGTACACCAAGGTCTCCTTGCTCAGCCCCTTGCCCGGGAAGGACGCCATCATGCGCAAATCCGCGAGCGCCATGGGGAAATAGAAGAGCATCATGTCATTTTGAATCGCGTCTTCCACGTCGTGCCCGGCAAAGGCGTCGGGGTACTGGCGCACCAGCTGCAGTGCGTTGGCACGCGCCTGCTGCGGAGTGATCTCGCAGGGAATGCCCTGCTCGGGCACATACTCCGCACCAACGCCCATGGTCAGGCGTTTGCTAAAGGTACCGGGCTTGAGCAGGTCGGCAACGCCGATCTTATTGCCGCAGGACGGGCACTCAAACACGCGCTGGGTGGACTCGCCCTCAAAGGACGCACCGCAGAAGGGGCAGGGAATGCTCACATGCGTAGCCTCTTGGAACTCCTGCGCCGTGCCACGGTCCTCCCACAGCAGATGTTCCAGAACCGACTGATTGCGCCAGCACGCATTGAAGAAATACCAGTCGGGGTCCTCCGGGCGCTCGAGCTGCGACACATGGGTGAGCTTAAGTAGCCCATCCACCACCGTCAACGGCGTATGACGAATGCCCAGGGCGCTCTTGGGCTCCCCCGCATCGGCCTGCCACGGAACGACCGTGCCGCAATAGGCGCACTCAAAGCTGCGTTTAGCCTGGTGCGAGTACATAGGACCGCCGCAGTTTTGACATTTAATGGCAAACATCTCGTCCATAGAAACGTCCTCCTTTGCACAGGGGCTATCGACATTAAGTATGTCGGGCAGGCAGACACATGCCCATACCCATGTGGCCCAAAATGGAGCACCCGGTCGGACGGGAAGGCGCAGTGAACTCGAAGGCGCGCGGGCAGTCGTCCCCTCCGCCTCGCGCCCGTTAGCGCGGGCAGACCATTACTGCATTTTCTGAGCACCGGTGCACGGTGCGCCCATGCGAGCTACACTATCCCCTTAAACATGATTGTGAGGACGATCGTTATGCTATTTGTAAATCGGCTGGTACATACGCTTGTTCCCGGCAGCGAAAGCGAGCCGGTCGATACCTCCTGCCGCACCAACGCGGGTTTTGCCGCAAGCCTCATTTGCATTGGCCTCAACATTACCCTGTGCCTAGCCAAGGGCATCGCGGGCCTGCTCGCCGGCTCCGTCTCGCTTATCGCCGACGCCTTCAACAACCTCTCCGACGCCTCGAGCAACATCGTGAGTCTGCTCGGGTTCCGCCTTGCCAGCCGCCCGGCCGACGAAGGCCACCCCTATGGTCACGGCCGCTACGAGTACCTCGCCGGCTTGTTTGTCGCCGTCCTCGTTTGCGCCGTCGGCATCAATCTGGCGCTCGAATCCGTCACCAAGATCATCAAGCCCTCCCCCACCGCCTACACGCTCGTTTCCCTTGCGGCACTGGCTACATCCATGCTCGTCAAGCTCTGGATGGCCGCGTTCAACCGCACGCTGGGCAACCGCATCGATTCCGAGACGCTTATCGCCACGGCGCAGGACTCCAAAAACGACGTCATCACCTCGGCCTCGGTCTTGGCGGCGGCGCTTATTTCGCAAACGACAGGCTTTGACCTCGACGGCTGGGCGGGCCTGGGCGTGGGCATCTTCATTTGCATCAGCGGCATGGGCCTGGTGCGCGACGCCATCAGCCCGCTGTTGGGACAAGCGCCCGACCCCAAGCTCGTCCAGGAAATCCGCGACAGGATTATGTCGTACCCCCAGGTCCTAGGCACGCACGACCTCATGGTGCACGACTACGGCCCCGGCCGTCAGTTTGCCAGCGCACACGTGGAAATGCCCGGCGAGGGCGATGCCTTTGAGCACCACGAGATCCTGGACACCATCGAACATGACATCAAACGCCAGATGGGCATCGACATCACGCTGCATTGCGACCCCATCGCCACGAACGGCGATGACCTGCGCGGCTGGGTCAAACGCGGCGTGGCGCAGATCGACCCCGCGCTTTCCATCCACGACCTGCACGAGCACGACGGGTTCGTTTCGTTTGACCTGGTGCGTCCCGACGGCTTTGACATATCCGACGAGGAACTGTTGGAGCTCGTCACGCGCATCGTGCACGAGCGCCGGCCCGATGCATCATGCGTTGTCACCTTTGACTCGGGCTTTAGCTCGCCCGACCGCCCGGCCGAGCAGCTGTAATCGACAGCAAAACGGGACGCAGGACCGCCGACCAACGCGCCTATGCGCCCGGTCACGCAATCCTGCGTCCCGTTTTTGTTCGCACCGCTAAGGCTCTAGCCGCTCGACCGCTAGTTCCCCTGCGCGCCCGAAATGCCGTTTTGCAGCGTATCCCAGGCGTTGGTTGCCATATCGCCCAGATTCTGAGCAGTATCGCCGAGATTCTGAGCGGTGTCGCCCAACTGCTGGGCCTTATCTCCCAGCTCCTGCGCCTTGTTGTTCAGGTCCTCCAGCGTGTTGGAGCTCGAGCTGTCCGTGGTGCCCTGGTCGCCGGACGCATTGCCCGACGAGCCGTCCTTGCGCGTGAGCTGAATCTCGAGGTTACCGTTGTCGTTATAGTAGGCAGACGTAACCACCCAGTTGGCGTCGACAACAGGCGTCGAGCCGTCGTCAGTCAGAATCACGGCATTCGAAAGGTCGACCCCGCGCGACTTGAGGAGCTTTTTGGCGTTGGACCAGTACTGTCCCGGGATATCGCTCAGGTCGACGGTGCCGGACTGGGCAGTCTCGGTCTGCTCGGTGGTGGTATCGGTCGTTGAGCTCCCCCGTTTATTGAGCATGCCCGACACGATGGCAAACACAACAGACAGGGCAAAGAAAATCGCCAGCACGATGAGGATCTTCTTGATCACGCTCGACGAACGCGAAGGCTTCTTCTCCTCGTCCTCGCCATACTGAGGGATGGACTTGGGATACTCACGATACGGCTCGCGCGCATATCGGTCGCGCGACTCGTAGCGCGGCTGTGCCGTGCGCGGCATATAGGTCGTCTGCTGAGGTTGCGGAATGGGATTTTGCAGCAGGTCATCATAAGGGTCTGCCGCCGCGTTGCCGTAGGGGCTCTGCGACGAGGCACCATACGGGTCCTGCGCTGCGTTTCCGTAATTCACAACGCGCGTGGGATCGGCCGACGCCTGCGTCGTATCGGGGGCAACGTAGCCGGGATTCGGCACGACGCGGGTCTCATCGGCGCCATTGCCCGTCCGCGGGGAGCCGTAGCCACCCATTACGGTCGTCTTATCCTGGTCCATGCAACGATTCCTTTCCGTCGCCCGTAAGCATCAAGTTATCAATGCATTCTACCCGCGCAAAAGCCTATGATGGGCAAAGCCCGCCGGTATCTACAAGACATGCGCGGTCGACGGTCACAAGCGAATCGAGGAACGTCATGGCAAAAAGCAAGCTCATCAAGGACACGACGCGTGCCAAACTCTTCGGCCTCCAGCGCGGCTAGCGACCTCTTCTTGGGCTGTGCACCAAAAAATTCGCCCATCTACTACGTTTAACCCAAGGGTGCCAACCATAGCCATATTTGTGTTAACAAAACCGCAGGTAAACGTCTTGCCGCATTGTTAAAAAACGCTCCATGGTCGGTCCAACCCTGGCAAACGTAGTAGATGGGCGCTTTTCGTGGCGCGGCTGGCCCAGATAGCTTGTTTCGGAGCCAATTTGCATCAAAAAGTCCCCGGGGGCGCTGCGTTTTGTGCCACCGGGGACTGTTCAATTTATCTCTCGCGGCCTACCTTACTCATTGGGTACGTACGTGGCCTTGGCTCGCTCGGGCGTTACATCCTGACCGCAGGAATAGCTCGAGTCGAAGGCGTGCGCAACCAAGTCGTGGGTATCCCATGCCATGCAGTCAAACTCGCCAGTATCGAGGACGATGATATAGCCCTTGCCGTCGTAGTAGAAATGATCCTCGGTGTAGTTATCGTCATCGTCGATGTTGTCTTCGGACACGGAATCTATATCCGGCTTTGCTGTCTTAATTGCCTGCTTGGCCTCGCTCTTGAGGGTGTCGAACGAGAGCCCATGCTGCGCAAGCGAATCCTCGAGCGAAACCTGCTCACCCGTCTTGAGGTTGTAGTACGCCGACCTCGTCACCCGTTCCGATCGATACGGAGGTTGATAGCTGTCGGTGTAGGTTCGCACGCAGGCGATATCGCCGTCAATCGAGACGATCTCGGCGGTATACATCATGGTCACGCGGCTGTCCTCGTCATCCATCGAGGCCTGCTTGCTCGCATCGAGCGTGTCCGCAACGAGCTGGACCATATCCTTGTTAAACTTGGCGACGCCCACGCCCTGGCCCTTTACCTGAGGATAGGTCCACGTAGCCGAAATCTGGCACGTATCATCGGGGGACGGATCCAGCGGGCCTTCGCCAACCGCAGCCGTAAAGTCAACATCCTGCGTTGCGGAAACGGCCTCGTAGCTCGCCTGCGCATCGTCAGAGTCCTTCGATTTCAGCTGCTCCAGCGTCGTGGCCACCGTTGCGATGGTTTCGTTTATCGAGTCCTTATCGGAAAATAACACACCATAAACGCCAGAATAGCCAAGGTTGAATTCCCTCAGAGCAATAAGGTCCGTCATTGCCTTGAATGATTGACCATCATACCCGATGAATTTAACTTGGTATTCATGGGCAGAAGGGCCACTTTCGCCAGAGACGTCGCTTTGTTTAATTTCCTTCCCATGGTCAAACCACTGCGTAAATCCAATATTACCCGCATATTCAGTAGCACCCAAAGTCACGCACGCTTCCTGAGTGCCCACGATCGCCTCTGGCGTGTAGACCTTCTCAATCTTGCCATTCTTATACGCCCAGACTTCAAGATGCGCAGCGGCCGCGTTATCCGCACGGTCCACCGGTTCATCGGAATACTCAATCAGTAGCTCATCTTGGCCGTCACCATCAAAGTCAACAAGTTTTGCGTAAGCAACACCCTGGGCTCCATACGTATATTCATCGAATTCGACAGCTTCGCCCTCGCCGTACTTCTTCTGGTACTCGAGGATCTTGTCGGTGAACAGTTCATTTGCCGTCTTGACCGCTGCCTTGGCAGATGCCTTGGCCTCCTTCTTGGACTGCGTGAGCTCAACGCTCTTAGGGGCGTCCGAGCCCTCCTTGGTGTAGTCGACCTTCATGGTGGTCGTGCTCTTCTTTTTGCCCTTGCCCGAGGTGATGGTCATCTGGTACTTCTGGTCGGGCAGCTCGCCAAAGTCCTCCATGGCAAAGCCGTCCTCACCCTCGACCTTGATGGTGTAGCTCTTGCCCTTGCCGGACACCGGCGCCAGCTCGACGGTATAACTATCGAGCTTTTTGCCCTTGCTGTTCTTAGGCAGAACCTTGGTCTCGCACGCGCAGACAACATAGCCCTTGCCGCCCGAAGTCACCTCGGACGACGCGCCGATGCGCGGCACGACAACGATTGCTGCCACGATGGCGACAACGGCCACACCGCCGATAACGGCAGCGACGATACGGCCCTTGTGCTTGGGTTTCTTAGACTGCGGCGTCGGAACAGACGGCTGAGAGGCCTCGGCAGGCTCGGTCACAGACTCCTCATAACGAGGCTGCGCCGCCATATGAGCCGGGGCACCCTGAGGAGCGGTCGCCGGCGCGTCCCCTACCGGAAACGCCACAGGCTCCGCCTGGTCCTCAACGCCGCCCACGCGAGCGCCGCAGCTCGTACAAAACGTGGAGCCATCGGGTATCTGAGCTCCGCACTTGGTGCAATACATCGCATCTCCCGTCTCTCGTCGCAGCCGCAATGCGCCCGCGCAATTCTTCCAACTACACCGTACGAGAAAAATCCCCATTCTTGTTGCGCAACATTGCCGCCGCATCAAAAAGCCCCGCCGGGCCTTGGTAGGCGCGACGGGGCGGGCAAGCGGCTATGAGCAGCAGGCTTAGAACAGGCCGGTGATGTTGCCGTCGTTGTCGACGTCGATGTTCTCGGCCGCGGGAACCTTGGGCAGGCCCGGCATGGTCAGAACGCTGCCGGTCAGCGCGACCACAAAGTGGGCACCGGCGGAAACCTTGAGCTCGCGCACGGTGATGCGGAAGCCCTCGGGAGCGCCCAGCGCCTTAGCGTTGTCGCTAAAGCTGTACTGCGTCTTGGCCACGCATACCGGCAGGTTGCCAAAGCCGTTCTCGCGCAGCTCGGCGAGCTGGCGCTTGGCAGCCGGCGTAAAGTCGACGCCGTCGGCGCGGTAGACCTTGGTGGCAACAGCCTCGAGGGCGTCGGCCACATCGGCACCGTCCTCGTAGGCAAACTTGAGCTCGCTCGGCTGCTCGATCAAGCGCATGACCTCATCGGCCAGGTCGAGCGCGCCCTCGCCGCCCTTGGCCCAGACCTCGGAAAGCTTAACGTTGACACCCAGCTTCTGGCACTCGGACTCGATGAGGGTGAGCTCGGCCTCGGTGTCCGTCGGGAAGCGGTTGATGGCGACCACGCAGGGCAGACCGTAGACGTTCTGGATATTGTCGACGTGGCGCAGCAGGTTGGGCATACCGGCCTTAAGGGCCTCGAGGTTTTCCTCGTTAAGATCGGCCTTGGCAACACCGCCGTTGTACTTAAGGGCGCGAGCGGTCGCGACGACCACGACGGCGTTGGGACGAACGCCCGTCATGCGGCACTTGATGTCCAGGAATTTCTCGGCACCCAGGTCGGCACCAAAGCCGGCCTCGGTAATGGCGACATCGCCAAAACGCATAGCCATACGCGTGGCCATGATGGAGTTGCAGCCGTGGGCGATATTGGCGAAGGGACCACCGTGGACAAACGCGGGCGTACCCTCGAGCGTCTGCACCAGATTGGGCTTGAGCGCATCCTTGAGCAGTGCGGCCATAGCTCCCTGGGCCTTAAGGTCGCGTGCACGGACGGGCTCGCCGGCATAGCTGTAGCCGACAACGATCTCGCCCAAGCGCTCCTTAAGATCGTTGATGCTCGTGGACAGGCACAGGATCGCCATGACCTCGGAGGCAACGGTGATATCGAAGCCGTCCTCGCGCGGCACTCCCTGGGCCTTGCCGCCAATGCCATCGATGACATGGCGCAGCTGACGGTCGTTCATGTCGACAACGCGCTTCCAGGTGATGCGCTTAACGTCGATGCCGAGCTGGTTGCCCTGCTGAATATGGTTGTCGAGCATGGCAGCCAGCAGGTTGTTGGCGGCACCGATAGCATGGAAGTCACCGGTAAAGTGCAGGTTGATGTCCTCCATGGGGATGACCTGGGCCCAGCCGCCACCGGCGGCACCGCCCTTGACACCAAAGACAGGGCCGAGCGAAGGCTCACGCAGGGCCACAGCGCTCTTGACGCCGCGACGGCGCAGGCCATCGGCCAGGCCGATGGTCGTGGTGGTCTTGCCCTCGCCGGCGGGCGTGGGATTGATAGCGGTCACGAGGACAAGCTTGGCCTGGTGATCAGTTGGCTCGTTGAGCAGAGAGTAGTCGACCTTAGCCTTGTCGAAGCCGTACGGAATCAGGTGCTTTACGTCGACGCCGGCGTTCTTGGCAACCTCGGTAATGGGCAGCGGCGTGACGGAACGTGCGATTTCGATGTCAGTAGGCATGGGCGGTCCTTTCGTTACCGGATGAGAAAAAGACCAATTCAGCATAGCACGGGCGCACAATAGTAAAACACCCACAACCGACAAACGGCGATATGTTTATCCAATGCTCAGCGATAGCCTACAAACCCGTCCTAAACGGTCGGCTCAATTCCTAAGTGCTCAAAGGTGCGAAGCGTTGCCTGGCGGCCCTGGGGCGTGCGAATCATCAAACCGCACTGCAGCAGATAGGGCTCGTAGACATCCTCGAGCGTTCCCGGGTCCTCGCCAACCGCGCTGGCAAGCGTCGTCAGGCCCACGGCACGGCCGGAGAACGTCTTGGCAAGCGTCTCCAAGATGCGAATATCCATCCAGTCCAGGCCGAGCTCGTCAATCTCGAAGAACTCGAGCGCCTGACGGCAGATATCGAGCTCGATAGGACCGTTGCCGCGCACCTGCGCATAGTCGCGCACGCGTTTGAGCAGACGGTTAGCCAAGCGCGGCGTGCCACGCGAGCGCGAGCCGATCTCGAGCGCGCTGGGATGGTCGATTGTCACGCCCAAAATGGTCGCCGAGCGCGTCACAATCTGGGCGAGTTCCTCGACGGTGTAGTAATCCAGACGATACGAGATGCCAAAGCGATCGCGCAGTGGACCCGTGAGCATGCCCGAACGGGTCGTGGCCGCCACCAGCGTAAACTTGGGAATATCCAGGCGAATCGAGCGCGCCGCCGGGCCCTTACCGATCACGATATCGAGCGCAAAGTCCTCCATCGCGGGATACAGAACTTCCTCGACCGAACGGTTCAGACGGTGAATCTCGTCGATAAACAGCACGTCACCCGGCTGCAAGTTAGTTAGGATGGCCGCGAGGTCGCCGGTGCGCGCAATAGCGGGGCCGCTCGTCGTCTTGATCTGAGCGCCCAGCTCGTTGGCGATAACCGTGGCCAGCGTGGTCTTGCCCAGACCCGGAGGGCCCGAGAAGATCACGTGGTCGAGTGTCTCACCGCGGCTCTGCGCCGCCTCGATGAGCACGCGCAGGCTCTGCTTGATGTGCTCCTGGCCACAGTAGTCATCCAGGCGCTGGGGGCGCAGGGTACGGTCGACATCGAGGTCCTCGGGCGTCAGCTCCGAGCCCACCATGCGCTCACCGTGCGCCATGGATGCCGCCGGCGAGTTGCCGGGCGTCGCCCACAGGTCCTGAGAGTCATCGGCTTCCCACATCACGCATCCATTCCGAGTCGCTTAAGCGCCGCGCCGAGCAGATCCTCGACACGCATATCCTGCCCATCATACCCGCTCAGGGCAACATCGGTCTCCTGCGGGCTAAAGCCCATGGAAAGGAGTGCCGCGCGGGCATCGTCGATGGCCGAGGGGGCGGCAGTGGGCACGGGCATCGCAACCTGACCGGGAATCACGTCGACCGGCACAAAGCCCTTATCCTTGGCAAAGGTGCTCTTGAGCTCCAGGATCAGCCGCTGCGCGGTCTTTTTGCCCACACCGGGAACCTTGGCCATGCCCTTGTCATCCTCGGCCATTACCAGGGAATACAGCTGTCCCACGGTATAGGTAGAGAGCACGGCAAGCGCCAGGCGCGGACCGACGCCCGAGACGGACACGAGCCGATCGAACATCGTGCGCTCGTCCTTGGAGGCAAAACCGAAGAGCGTCATGGCGTCCTCGCGCACCTGCATACGGGTATAGAGGCGGACCTCGCCGCCGGGCGTCGGCAACGTGGCGGCAGTGCTGCCCGAGATGCCGAGCTCAAAGCCCACGCCCGATACATCGACAACGGCCGAGCTCATCGTGGCCTCGACAAGCGTTCCATGGAGCTGGGAGATCATCAGTATCCGGTTCCTCTCTGTTGATAGAACTCGCCACCGGTAAGCGCCCGGGTGCGGCTGAGGTTAACGTGACAGATGGCGCAGGCCAGAGCATCGGCGGCATGGTCGGGATGCGGGTCGTGATCGAGCTGCGTGAGCGTACGAACCATATACGCGACCTGCCGTTTGTCCGCGGCGCCGGTGCCCACAACGGCCTGCTTAATCTGCATAGGCGTGTACTCGCCAATCTCGAGCGCGCACTCCGAAAGAGCCACGAGCGCAGCACCGCGGGCATGCGCCGTGGGGATGGCCGAGCGGACGTTGGCGCCAAAGTAAATGCTCTCGATAGCAGCGGTATCGGGTCGATAACGCTCCACGACACCCTTGAGGTCGCGGGCGATGTGAGACAGGCGCACCGCGAGCGGGCTTCCGGCACTGGTCTCAATACAGCCGTAGGCACGGCAGCGAACCTCGCCGCGCCGCTCCTCGATAATCCCCCAACCCGTATGGGCCAAACCGGGGTCGATGCCCAAAATGACCAAACCAACCTCCCCTCGCCACAAGCGCAGCACAAGGCAACGCCCCGCGCACTATTCACGAACGTCTGTTCTAGAATAACACAACGGGGCCGAGATGCTTAATTGAAGTATCGGGGTTGGAAGCGAATCCTATCCCCAGTTTAGTTCTGCGAGAAGAATGGGAACTGTCGGGGGTCCACCGGCGGCTGCGGCATCGGCGTGCCCTGGGGCCCGCCCTGCGGTCCGCCCTGGCCGCCCATCATCTTTTCGATGGCGTCCTGGACCTCGCCCTCAAACTTCTTCATGCCCTCATGCAGACGACGCTGGCCATCCTCGGAGCGCAGCTCCTCCATCTGCTCGGGCGAAATACCCAACAGGTCACCCAGTATGCCCATCATCTCGCCACGCATGCGCTCGCTTGTATCCTCGTCGGCAAAGCGGTTCACCTCAGCGCGCGCCAGCGCATCGACCGTCATGCGTTCCTTGCCGCTCAGCCCCAGGTCGGACCACGCGAGCATGTACGGCCAGGCGCGCTCGACAAACGAACGGGCCGAGACGATCGGCGCCGTCGGCAGCATGCGGCGGGCGGCCTCGCCCTGACGTACGAGCATCAGCAGCAGCGAGCAAGCCTCGGGCTTGCCGGCGGCCATTGGGATGTCGTCGAAGGGTCGGTTGCGGTCCACGTGCGCCTCGAGCGCGCCATCGACCTCGCCCGGCTCAAGCCCACCGAGCAGGTGCGCCGCGCGATCGAGCATGTCGACCGGGCCGTCGAGCGTCGAGAGCGCCCGCGCCAGCACGCGTTCCATGCAATCTTCCACCGCGTTGAGCGTCACGAGCTCCTGCGGCACCACGGCAGACGTGCGGTTGCGCACGCGCGCCACAAACTCGAGGGTCGACAGATACACATCGCCAAAGGGCGCGTAATCGCCCTGGTAGCCACCGCAAAGCGCCGGTGCCGCCAACGCGTACTCGGTCTTGGAAAGCGGACTCAGAGCCATCGCGCCCAGCTCGAGCGCCGTGTCCTCCAACATGAGGCCCAGCGCACGCGAACGCAGGCGCTCGGCATCGCCCGCCGACACATCGCGGTCGAGTACGCGCGCCGCATCCGGCGCATCGCGCTCAACCGTGCGAATATGCAGGCGCTCGGCAATCGCGCGAACGGCGGCACAACGGGCGGCCTCGGCCTCCTCCTGCGCCGGCGTAAAGATGCGGTTGCGGTCCAACACCAGGCCGATCACGTTGCGCGAGCCCAATGCATCGACAGCCAACGCCGCAAGCAAAGACGACGGCAGATCGCCCTCGAGCGCCACCACGGCGCGCGACGTACCATGGGCACGGGCGTTATCGCGCACAGCGAGCACCAGCGCCTGCCACAACCACTCCTCGGAACGAAACTCGGGCAGCTCGTGGTCCTCCAAAGCATCGAGCATTACGCCGCGCTGAATCTCCTGAACCAGCAGGCTCTCCTCAAAACACGGCGCTTGAGCCACCACGCGCCCGCAGTCGTCGAGCACAAACGACCCGCCGGTATACACCGACTCGTCATAGGCACCGACCGGCGCCATGCAGGCAAACCATACGCTGCGCTTGGACGCGATCTTGCGGTAGGCACCGCTGCGAACGGCGGCAATGGCGGCCGTCTCGCGGTCGGTCATATCAAACGCGTTGAACTGAAAATAGGCGATGAGGTCGACGCCGGTCGGCAGCATCTCGAGCTCACGGTCCAAGTCGAAGATCACCGCGATTCGCACGCCGTCCACGTCGAAGACCGGCGGCGCCCAACGGGCATCGCCGTTCCCACCGCGCTGCAGGGCAATGCTCGAACGGGCCGGCACCACATGGCCGTCCTTGAGCATCATGTAGTCGAGCAGGGGCTGGCCCTCAAACGAAACCGCCGCGGGCACGATGCAGATCGTATCGAGCTCTTGGATGCGCTCGGCGACGCCGGTCAGGCCCGTCAGCATGTCGTGCTCAAAGTCGGCAGCGCCCACCAGGCCGCCGGGCAGGGCTCCCATAAAGAGCGGAGCCGGCACGCACAGCACGCGCGCCCCACGCTCGTGGGCCAAACGGACTTGGTCCTCGATGCGACCGCAAATGCCCTCAATATCACCCAGGCGCATATCGATCTGTGCAAGTGCGAGCTTCATGGCTCAGCCCTTTCCGTCGTAAACCATCGTTGTCGTAGTAAAAGCGCCGGCCGCATGACGCAGTCGGCGCTCGCATGTGCATATGCTAGCTATGATACCCCGAGCGGGGGCGCGCTCCTAGAACGTCGCGGACCACAGCCCGTGCAGGTTGCAATAGGCATAGACGGTACCGGTCTTGGAACCGCCGGCAAAAAACGTCGCGGGCTTCATGCCGGGCTGGAGGTAATGGACCTCCAGACGACCCTCGGCCTCAAGGGCGATCCACTCGATGTAGTGCTCGGGCACCATAGGATGCTCGACCGAGCCCACGCGCGCACGGATCACGTGACCATCGCGCTCGCTCTCGACGACCGGCACGTGCTTCTCGTGCGCCGCGTCCTCGGTGTTCGCGGTCAGCTCCGTGCAGCCGGCAGGGGTTGCAACGTCGTTGCCAAGGGCGGCAATGAGCTTGCCGTCGGGGTCCTTAAAGAATTTCGCCATGATGTTCTCCTTTGCTGATGTGCCGGTGTTCTCGATGCTTCTTATGCCCAAAGGCAGGCGAACCATCCACGGCATGGCAAATGAACACATAACGGGTGGGGACGATGGGACAGCGCGGGCTATCCGCCCTGGCGGCCCCACCCGAGCGAGGCTAGCGCCCGTCGCCGCCGAGCAGCGCCAGAACATCCTCGCGGGTAAACAGCGCCGAGGAGATGCCGTCGCCACCGAGCACGCTGTTGACCAGGTCGCGCTTGGACTCCTGCATCTGCATAATGCGTTCCTCGATCGTGTCCTTGGCGATAAGCTTGTACACGGTCACGGTATGTTGCTGGCCAATACGGTGCGCGCGGTCGGTCGCCTGGTCCTGCGCGGCCACGTTCCACCACGGGTCATAGTGAATGACCACGTCGGCCGCCGTCAGGTTGAGGCCCACGCCGCCCGCCTTGAGCGAGATCAGAAACACCGGCACCTCGCCCGCCTGGAACTGCGCGACCATCTTGGCACGGCTCTCCTTGGACGAAGCGCCCGTGAGCTTAAGAAAGCCGATGTCCTCCTTGGCCAGGCGCTTGCCAATGATATCGAGCATACCCGTAAACTGGCTGAACAACAGGATGCGATGTCCGCCGTCGAGTGCGCCGTGCACGAGCTCCATGCAAGCGTCGAGCTTGGCGCTCCCCGCCTTGTAGTCCTCGTAGTGTAGATGCGGGTCGCAGCAGATCTGGCGCAGCT
Organism: uncultured Collinsella sp.; assembly: GCA_900554495.1. Lineage (GTDB taxonomy): Bacteria > Actinomycetota > Coriobacteriia > Coriobacteriales > Coriobacteriaceae > Collinsella. The sequence goes on along the minus strand of USHR01000001.1, from coordinate 44,147 downwards.
TGGTGAGCTCGGCGAGCACCTTGAGCTTGTCCTTCTTAAACTCGGATGCCTCGCGGTGCTGCACCTGCTGGGCGATGCGGTCCTGGTTGGCCAGGTAGAGCTTGCGCTGCTCGCCGGTGAGTTGTGCCATGACGGTGTCCTCGATCTTCTCGGGCAGATCGGCCACCACGTCTTCCTTGACGCGACGCAGCACAAACGGCGACACGAGCGCCTGCAGGCGAGCGGCGCTGTCGCCCTCGGCATGCTCGACCGGGCTTTCGAAGCGCTTGGCAAACGACTCGCGCGTGCCAAGCAGGCCCGGCATCAAAAAGTCGAAGATGCTCCAGAGCTCGGACAGGCGGTTTTCGATGGGCGTGCCCGTCAGGGCAAAGCGCACGCCGGCCGGCAGGCGCTTGGCGGCGCGGGCCACCTGGGTGAGCGGGTTTTTAATGTACTGGGCCTCGTCGAGCACCACGCGGGCAAAGTCCTGCTCGATGTACTCGTCGATATCGCGTCGCATGAGGTCATACGACGTTACGACCACATTATGCTCGGCCACGCCGGCGATCTGCACGCGGCGTTGAGCCTTAGTGCCCACGATGGCGCACACATCAAGCGAGGGAGCAAAGCGCTCCAGCTCGGCGGTCCAGTTGTACACGAGCGACGCGGGGCATACCACGAGCGTGGGCTTGGTGTCCCCCGCCTCCACGCGCGCCAAAATGTGCGCGATCATCTGCAGCGTTTTGCCCAGGCCCATATCGTCGGCCAAGATGCCGCCAAGGCCCAGGTGCTCAAGCGAGCCGAGCCACTGATAGCCGTCGACCTGGTAGCCACGCAGCGTGGCCTTGAGTGAGGCGGGTACCGTAAAGTCTATCTTGCCGAGCGTGTCCAGGCGCACGACGGTGCGGCGGAACGCGGCGTCGCGATCGGCCTCAAGCGCTGGCGTGCGCGCGAGCATGCTATCGACAAAAAGGGTACTCGACGCGGGAAGCGACACGCCGTCGAGCAGGTCGACGGCATCGACGCCCAGGTCCTCGGCAAGGCCAAACGCGGCACGAGCGCCCTCGTCCAGGCGCACGATGTCGCCCGACGTGAGACGCGCAAACGTCTGGTGACGCTTGTAGGAATCGAGGTAGATGGCAAGGTCAGCCGCCGAAAGCCCGCTCGCACCCAGCTCGACGTCGAGCAAGTTGCTCTTGACGGTGGCGCGCACCGAGAGCTTGGGCGCAGGGCGTACCGAGATCTGGCGCAGGCGGTCGCTGAGCATGACCTCGCCCAGCTCGGACAGGGCAGACAGGCCCTCGGTCAGCAAGTGGAACAGGCGGGCGTCATCGCGCTCCTCAAACGCCAGGCCGCCCTCGTAGAAATCGAAGTACAGGGCCGCCGTGTCCATAACGCGAAACTCCGCCACCATATCGCGGGGCGGAACGCCGGGGCGTTGCTCTTCGAAGGGACTGCCCGGAGCACCAAGACTAAAGAGATCTGCCGACCAATCGCCGTAGGTAACCGTAACTTTGCAGGTCACAAGACCATCGTCGACGCCGATCGCCATGGCAAAGCTCGGCTCGGGCGCCACGGTATCGAGCGCAGCGGGCGCGGTCAGGTCGGTGTAGTCGCGCAAGATGGGCAGCGCCATGCGGCAGAACTCGCCCACCTGGTCGGCGGCGATATGGACCGGCGTGCGGCAGGGCAACAAGTGCGATAGGAACGGCGCCGCATGTTGGGCAAACGCCGTGTCGGTACGGCGCGCGCGGCGCGTATCGACCAGATAGGCTGCATCGCCCGCGACAAAGCAGTACGTATCGGCCGGCAGGCGCAAGTCGTAGCTGCCTCCCGCCGCCGGTGCAATCTTGGCGGCAAGGAGCGGCGGGCGCTTAGCCTGGACTTCGCCCTCCCCCTGCGGCGACGGCTCGACCGCCACCTCGTAGGCACGATGCGTCGTCGTCCCCCGCGACCAAGCAGGCTCAAAGGACATAGTCCTGCCATGCAGCAGGTCCAGCACGGACACGACAGAATATTCGGATACCGGCAACTGACGCTCGGCAACAAAACCGCTGCGGGCAAAGTCATACGATGCCGAGCGCGAACTCGTAATGTCGCTCAGGTAGGCGACCGTTATTGCGACAAAGTCAAGCAGCTTCGTCGATACGTCGTCGAATGCCTCGGGCACATGGGCAAACGTAAGCTTCTTGCCATAGGAGAACGTACCGCCGCGCACATAGGCATCGGCCATGCCGTCGATATCCTTAACCACGTAGGACACCGAACCGCTACGAATGCGAAACTCGAGCGCCCAGTTAAAGCGATCGGCAAACAGCGGATTGTAGTACGGCACCAACGAGGGCTCCAGCACCGCTTTGGGCGCATCGGGATCAACGGCACTGGCAAGCTTGCGGCGCATGCTCGCCAGCTCATCCATGCGCGCGCCCGAAAGATCGGAAAGCGCCGCCACAAGGCTCGGGCTCGTGGGGATGGGTGCCGGAAAGGGAAAGTTGGGGTTGACCGCAGATGCGATGGGCGCGGGGCGCGTGGGCTGCTTGGACTGTGCGGGCGGTACTGTAAACGTGCGGACCGGCGTACGCAGGCCCTCGACAGGCTCGGCGCCACTGGCATCCAGATACGCCAGCGCCGCGGCGATGGCGTGCTTGCACATGCCGGAATAGCGGAAGGCAGCGGGGCAATCGCAGTCGTAGTCGATAACCTCGTGCTCGTCCATGTCGAGCGCCACGTGCGTCTTGTACAGGTCGCCGCGCGAGCCACGCACCGTGCCCTCGATAGTCACATTTTTGGAGAAGCGCGAGCCGGAGTCCTCAAACGACAGCACGGCGCCGTTGAGCATGAGCGAGCGCCCCTTCATAAAGGTACTGCTGAGCGCCGCCTCCTTACGAAGCGCCTGCACAAACGTCCCCTGCGCCATCACTTCCTCCAATCTCGCGCGGACCAGCAAGGTCGCTCTTAGATCACCGTCACGCGGCCTTGGTTGCCGACGATGGCCTTTGCCTCTGCCAGCAGCGGAATCGAGCGCGCGTTGACCTTGGCCGGCACCTCGGCACGCAGCACGCGCCCGTCCACCTGCTCGATAAAGATCTCCACGTGGTCGCCGCCCGGGTTGGCGGTAAGCACCGTGGCAAGACGTGCCATATTGCCCTGGCTAAAGCGGCTGTTAGGCACCATGACCTCAAACACCTTGGGCTTGTTGTTCTCCTCGTTAAGCTCCAGCGGCACGATCTCCTGCGCGATGATCTGGTCGCCGCGGTCCGAGCGCTCGAGCTTGCCCTTAATGCGCACAAACGCATCGGACAGCTGCGCGCCGGTCTCGGGATCGACCTCGCCGTACAGGTACCCCTCGGCCTCCTTGTAGGTCTTGGGGAACACCACGACCGTGGCCTCGCCTTCCATGTCCTCGAGCTGCACAATACCCATGGGGTCGCCGTTTTTGGTCACGCGCTTGGACACGCTCGAGACCATGCCGGCCCACCACAGCGCCTTGCCCTCGGGAATCTCCTGGTTGATGGTACCGCCCGTGGGGTTTTGCACCTCGTAGCCGGTATCGATCTGCGAGAACGAGAAGTCGCGCGCCTTGGCTAGCGCATACTCAAACGGGCGCAGTGGGTGGTCCGAGACATAGATGCCCAGAACCTCCTTCTCCTGGCTCAGCTTAAGGTGACGGTCCCACTCCTGGCCATCCGGATCGGGCACGCTCACCTCAAAGCCCGAGCCCTCAACATCACCAAACATATCGAAGAACGACGTCTGGCCGCTCGCGCGATCTTTCTGGCGCTTTACCGCGGCATCGATGATGTTCTCGGGGTTGTTCTTATCCACAAAGTGCATCATCTGGCGACGCGGATACCCCGTGGAGTCGAAGGCGCCTGCTTTGATGAGCGATTCGATCACGCGACGGTTGGCCTGGCTCGAGTCCACGCGCTCGACAAAGTCGTGCAGCGTCTTAAACGGACCGCCCGCCTCGCGCTCGGCGATAATCGCCTGCGCCACGCCGGTGCCCACGCCGCGGATGCCAGCCAAACCAAAGCGCACGCCTTCCTTGGTAGCCGTGAACTCGGTACCGGACTCGTTGACATCTGGCGACAGCACGGGGATGCCGTCGTGACGGCACGCCGAGACGTAGTGAACGATCTTGTCGGTCTTGCCCGTATAGGACGTCAGAACGGCCGCCATGTACTCGTGCGGATAATGCGCCTTGAGCCACGCCGTCTGCATAACCAGGATGGCGTAGCCAGCGGAGTGCGACTTGTTAAAGGCGTAAGATGCGAACTCGAGAACATCGTCCCAAATCTTCTGGGCGACCTCGCGCGTGTAGTTGTTCTTGATAGCACCGTTCATCCAGTGGTCGTAGGTGGTCTCGTCCGAGCCATCCTCCCAGTGGAGCACCGTCGACGTGAGCAGTTTAATCTTTTTCTTAGCCACGGGCTTACGGATACGCGAGTCCGATTCGCCCTTGGAGAAGCCGCACATCTCGACGGAGATGAGCATAACCTGCTCCTGGTAGACCATGGTGCCGTAGGTTTCGCCCAGGATGTCGTCCAGACGGTCGTCGTAGGAGACGGCCGGCTCCTTGCCGTTCATACGGTTGATGTAGGACGAAACCATGCCGGCGCCCAGCGGGCCCGGGCGGTACAGAGCGATCAATGCCACGACGTGCTTGTACTCGGTGGGCTTCATGTTCTTGATCGTGGCCGTCATGCCGGCGGACTCGACCTGAAAGACGCCGGCGGTGTGGCCGGAACCCATGAGCTTAAAGATCTCGGGGTCGTCAAAGGGAATCTCTTCCTCTTTGATGTCGATGCCGAAGTTCTTTTTGATGTTTGCCTTGGCCTTGGAGATAACCGTCAGCGTGCGCAGGCCCAAGAAGTCCATCTTGAGCAGGCCCATGTCGGCAACGGTATGGCCCTCGTACTGGGTAATCTCGACGCCGCCCTTGGTGTCGAGCTTGGTGGGCACGTGCTCGTTGACGGGGTCGCGGCAGATCAGAACGGCGCACGCGTGCACGCCCTCGCCACGGGTGAGACCCTCAATCGAGAGCGCCGTGTCGATGATGCGGCGGGCGTCGTCATCCTTTTTATAGGCCTCGGCAAAGTCGGGGTTAAACAGATCCTCTTTGCCGGGTTGTTTTTCGAGTACCTGCTTGAGCTTGACCTTGGGGTCGCTCGAGACCATCTTGGACAGGCGCTGGCCCATGTAGACCGGGTAGTCCAGAACGCGCGCGGCATCGTTGATGGCCTGCTTGGCCTTGATGGTCGAGTAGGTGATAACGTGGGTGACCTTCTCGGGGCCGTAGAGCTGGCGAACGTGCTCCACGACCTCGAGGCGCCGCTCATCGTCGAAGTCCATATCGATATCGGGCATCTCGGTACGCTGCGGGGACAGGAACCTCTCGAACATCAGGCCGTTCTCGAGCGGGTCGAACGCGGTGATGTTCATGGCGTAGGCGACGATAGCGCCGGCGGCAGAGCCACGGCCGGGGCCGACGCCGATGCCATTGTCCTTGGCCCATTGCACGTACTCGGCGACGATCAAAAAGTAGGCGGCAAAGCCCTTGTCGCAAATGACCTTGTATTCGTACTCAAAACGCTCTTTGATGTTGACGCCACCGATCTCGCGCGTGGCCCAGTCGTCACCATAGTGCTGGCGCAGGCCCTTCTCGCACTCGCGGCGGAACTGGCTCTCGTGCGTCTCGCCGGGATCGAGCAGTGGGAAGCGCGGCAGGATGATGGAGTCCCAGTCCAGCTCGACGTAGCACTTGTCGGCGATCTCGAGCGTGTTGTCGCAGGCCTCGGGGCAATACGGGAACATCGCCCGCATCTCCTCCTCGGTCTTCATGTAAAACTCCGAGCCGGTCATGCGCATGCGGTTGGGGTCGTCGACCTTGGCGTTCATGCCAATGCACATGATGACGTCCTGCACGGGCGCATCCTCGCGGCGCAGGTAGTGAAAGTCATTGGTGGCGATGACCTTGACGCCCACCTGCTTGGCGATATCGATGAGCGTGCGGTCCATCTGCTCGTCGGTCAGGCCGTTATCGGTGGTAATGCCGTGTTCCTGAATCTCGATGTAAAAATCGCCGGGGTCGAAGGTGTCGCGGAAGGTCTCGGCCCACTTGATGGCGCCTTCCATGTCACCGCGGTCGATGTATTTGGGGATGATGCCCGCGATACAGGCACTCGTGCAGATCATGCCCTTGGCATGGCGGCGCAGGTTGTCGAGCGTCACACGCGGCTTGTAGTAAAAGCCCTGCACGGCGGCCTCGGAGACCGTCTGCATCAGGTTGACGTAGCCCTCCTGGTCCTTGGCCAGAAGGATCATGTGGTAGAGCTCGGGCTTGTGGTCGCGGGCGAGCGTCTCGTCCGGCGTAAAGTAAACCTCGCAGCCAAAGATGGGCTTGATGACCAGGGGCGGCTTGAGCTCGTCGATGTTGCCCTTCTCGTCCCACATGGCCATGTCTTTGACGTACTGGGCATGCTCGCGCGGGTTTTCCTCGGGATCGGGCTCCACCAGCTCGTCGCGGCGGTCCTTTTCCAAGAAGGCCTTGTCGTGGCTCCAGGTTTTGTACTCGGGCGTGTTGTGATTGACGGCGTCGCAGGCCAGCGCCAAGTCGGGTACGCCGTACATGTAACCGTGGTCGGTAATGGCAACGGCGGGCATACCCAGCTCAACGGCACGGTTGACCATATCCTGGATACGGGTTGCGCCGTCGAGCATGGAAAAAACAGTGTGATTGTGCAGATGGACGAATGCCATGTGATGAGCTCCGATGCGGGTTCGTGTTCTGACTGAACGATTTTACCGCACGGCACGGACAGCACCCGAACCTAGCCAAACCCACACGGCTCCTCTTGCAGTTGCGGTGAAATAGTTCCCACTTGGGCCATCTGGGCCACAATACAGGAACTATTCCACCGCAAGTTATCTGAGGGCTAGAGATTGTAGGTGACTACTTGAGGTTCGGCGGGTTCGACGAAGATGGTTGGATCCGGCTGCTCCACGCGGACGAACTTGACGGTCACGGCCTCAAAGCCCGCCTTGTGCAGAACATCGGCGTAGACGCGCGCCTGCAGGGCGTGCTTCTCCTGCAGCTGTTCCGGCGTCTCGTCCGGTGTGCCGCCCGTCTTGTAATCGATGACCAGTGCGCGTGACGAATCCGCCGGGTTCGTCGCCAAAGCGTCGATGGCGCCCTCGGCATATGCACCGTAGCGAGCGATGTCCTCGTCCTCGCAGCCCAGCGAAAAGAACGGCACCTCGGCGCGAACGCACGGCCACGCAAGCAGGTCGGCACGAACAGCCGACTTGAGCCAGCGGTCCAGGGCAACGTCGAAGCGTTCGCACTGCTCAGGCGTCAAGCGCCACAGGCGCGCCAGTGCATCGGCACGCGCGGCGGGCAGCTCACCGGCACCCATCTCGATCAGCCACTGGCAGGCGGCATGGAACGCCGAGCCCAGCGCCATGGGGTTGCCGGTAGGCTCAACGGCGGCCACGTCTGCATCCGTCATCTCGGAACCATCCGACTCCGCATCATCGCCGGCCTCGTCCATGGGCACGCGCGCCTCGGCGGCACGGTCCTCGGACTCGGCATGCAGCGCCGCGGCAATTGACGAGTAGCTGTACGAATCGCGCGCCGGATACGGACAGATACCCATGCGCACGCCCGCTGCCTGGGGATACACGAGCTCAAACGCATCGGGCTCGGGGTCAGCAGGACCGGGAACGGCGGCGCGGGTATCTGCACCGGCACCCTCCGGCTCCGCATCGCCGCGGACAAGCCTGCCCTCGGCATCCAGTGAAGCGTTGGCCTCAAACGCCTGCTCGCCAAAGGTAAAGTCCGCGAGCGAAATGAGCTCGTAGTCGCCCGACTGAGAGTTGTCGAACACCAGGCGGTCGGCATCGAGCTGCGGCATGTCCAGAACGTCGGTCGGCAAAATACGGCGCAGCACGTCGTAGGTCAGATCAGTCTCGACGTCGAAGGTCGGCGCCGTCACCTTGCCACGGCTCACGCCGGCATCCATCGCCAGAATGACCAGCTCTCGCGCACGCGTCATGGCGACATAGAGCAAACGAGCCCGCTCTTCGAGCGAAAGCTGCAGGTCGTCGTTGCGCAGGCGAGCAAATGCCTCAGCGGGAGAACCCGTCGCGCAGACGTCCTCCATGAGCTCCGGCGGCAGCCATAGCGACGTGCCCTTGCCCTTAAACGCATGCTCAAACTGCTTTTTAACGTCGTCGCCCTTCACAAAGGTTCCGTCGGCGAGCTTAACGCCGTCGAAGCGTGCCGGCAGTGCCACGACCTGCGCGCCGCCGTCGACGCGACCCATCTGTGCCGCACCCGAGGACTTACGCACGCCAAAGCACTCGGCGACCGCCACGACCGGATATTCCAGGCCCTTGGATGCGTGCACCGTCATGATGCGCACCGCGCCGTCGCCCTCCTCGTTGAGCGCGCCCGGGGCCTCCTTGCCCGCCAGAAAGCGGTCGAAGGCAAGCGCAATGGAGCGCGGCGAGTTGCCGAACTCGGCCTCCGCCTCGGCCACGGCATCGAGCGCCTTGAGCACGTTGGCGGCAATGGCCTTGCCCTCGGGACCACGCTGCGCCAGACGCACAAACCAGCCCGAAGCGTTGACCACGTCGCGCGCGATGGCGGCGAACGAATCGCGGCCCACACGACGAAGCGCATAACGCAGCACCTCGCGGGCGCGCGTCACGAGCGGCAGGCCCTGCAGGCCCGGCGCATCGGAATCGCTCATGATGCCCGCATCGATGTTGCGGCGCGAGGTCTCCCCCGTCTCGCTATCGAGCTTGGTCGCCAGCGCCAGGAATTCCTGGGCGCCGAGTGCAAACATCGGCGAGGCCAGCAAGGGCATGAGGCCCTGCGCCGTATCGGCCGGGTTGGCGAGCGCGCAGACCAGGGCACGCACCGTCTGCACCTCGGCAGCCTGCGCAAAGACCGAGCCGCCCGCGATGACGCAGTCGAGCCCTTGGTCGCGGAAGGCCTGTGCGTAGACGTCAGCGTTGGTCATGCGGCCCAGCAGCAGCACCATGCCGCCCTGGGGCTGGCCGGCATCGGCAAGCGCGCGGAATCGCTCGGCGATCACACGGGCCTTGGCCTGTGTGCGCTCCTGCGTACTGCCGCCGGCAACAAAGAGGGCCTGGCGACGCGAGGCATCTGCCACCAGCGTGTCCTTGCGGCCGTCGCTCGCCTCAAGGTCCAAAAAGCCCTGCATCAGGCCGCCGTCATCGCCGTCGAAGACGCGTGCCACGTAACGCAGCACTTCGTCATGGCTGCGGAAGTTGCGCACGAGTTTGACGAGCTCGCCAGCAGGGACATCGGCAGCAACGCCAGCGACGGCCGCTGCCTCGGCCGTCCCCGAGGCGCCCACCTTGCGCTCCTGGCGGCGGAAGACCTCGACCTCGGCGCCGCGGAAACGATAGATCGACTGCTGCGCATCGCCCACGGTACACAACGCGCGCTCCCCCGCGCCGGTCAGGTAACGGATCAGGTCGACCTGCATCTGGTCGGTATCCTGGAACTCGTCGATCATGACCATCTTAAAGCGGCCCTCGTATGCCGCTCGGATGGCCGGGTAATCGCGCAGGGCCTCGTAGGCCATGCGCAGCAGGTCGTTGTTGTCGAGGGCAGACTGGGCAGCCTTCAGCGCGCGATACTCGGCCTCCACGGAACGGGCCAGGCCCGCCAGCGCATCGAGCGCGGGACCACCGCAAGCCAGCACGATATTGATAAATGCATCGGCAGCCTCGGCCTTGAGCAGTTCGACCTGCTCCTTGGGGAACGCCTTGCTCGCGCGCGGCATGGTGCACGACATCATGAGTCGTGCCGCATCGGCCATGGTCTTGCCGCTCGCCTCGAACGCATCGATGGCGTCGAGTGCGACCTGCGCCTTTTCGGTCGCCGCCTTGCTTGCACCCAGCGCCGATCGATAGGCATCGGCGAGTGCCGAAGTGTCGGCCTGGCCGCGCGCCACGCGCACGTCGTCCATGCCGCCCGGCAGCTGGCTCGAGAGCTCCAGCAGCTCGCGCACCAGACCCTTGATGGTCGTGCCGGCGCCAAAGGGGCCGCCCTCGCCCGCCATGGGATACCAGGCGTAGAGGGCCTTGAGCGATGCCGCGAGCTCGGGGGCGGCATCGGGCGCCGTCGCGCGGGCCAGCACATGCTCAACAGCCTGGTCCATGAGCTCGTCGGTATCGGTGAGCACCGTGAACTCGGGATCGATGCCCAGCTCCAACGCGTGCGCGCGCAGGATACGCGAGCACATGCCGTGAATGGTCGAGATCCACGCATCGTCGACGGTCAGGGCTTCCTCGTCCATGCCCTCGTCGATGAGCGCGCGGCGCACGCGGTCACGGATCTCGGCCGCGGCATCTTTGGTAAAGGTAATGGCGAGCACCTGGTCCAGATGCTCAACGAACGGACCGGATTCGGGCGAGAGCGCGTAGACGATGCGGCGCGTGAGGGTAAAGGTCTTGCCCGAACCGGCGCCCGCCGAGACAAACAGCGGACGGTCGAGCGTTTTGACGATCTGCAGCTGTTGCGGCATCAAAGTCGAAAAATCCATGGTCTACACGTCCCTCCTTACAAACGTTCCTTCGTGGTTATACGAGCAGCGCGCATGCGCGGCCTGCGTCGACGTCGGGTCGACGGCAGCGACGTTACCCGCCTCGAGTTCCCGCAGGCGCTCGGCGATGCCGGCCTCCACGCGATCGAGCAGGGCGTCGAAATCCATGCTGCCACCCTCGCCGGGGAAACCTTTCTTAAGGCCCGGGATGCGACCGTCGCCGCGCTCTTCCTCGAGTAGCTCGGCGCTCGCGGCACCGCGCAACGCCGGCTTGCCGCCCTTGGTCGAAAAGTAGAGCGCCGCGCGGGTGTCCAAATCCAGCGCCCGGCGCATGGCCTGCGCGTAGATGAGCGTTTGGGTGTGTGGCGGTAACCAGCGCGGATCGTCGATGGGCGCCGTGCCCGATTCCTCGTCGCGCACCGTAGGGTCGGCAAGCTTAAACTCCTCAACGCCCGTGCGATGCTTGTAGTCGATCACCACGGCACGATTCTCGGCGTCCACGTCCACGCGGTCGATGCGCCCGCCAAGCGGCCAACCGGCATACTCGACCTTGAGCTCGTTGAAGGCGAACTCCAGGTAGCGCGGGGCAAAGGGGGCAAGTGCCTCGGATTCGTAGGCAAGCACGCCCTCCAGCTGCGGCAAGATCTCGGCCACCTGGCGCTCCTCCACCGCAGAGAGCGGCACCAGCGGGCCCTCCGTGCCTCGCTTGCCGGCGTGCTCGACCAAAGTCTCGTCAAAGACCTCGCGCAGCAGCTCCTGGGCGCGCGGCAGATTCTCGGGCGTCACGCGCTCCATGCCCTCCTGGGGCAGGCGGGCATGCAGCCGCTCCAGCACATCGTGGACAAAGTTGCCCTTCTCCATGTTGCCAAAGCCCGCGTCGATGGACTGGGGCTTCACGCGATACGACACGAACCAGCACAGCGGGCACATCGAGTACGCCTCAATCTGCGAGGCGGACGTCAGACGCGGCACGAGTGGCGCGTTCTCGCCCTCGCCATCGCGGCGACGCAGGACCAGATACGGCACAGCCGCCTCACTCAAATGCTGAGGAGCCTCGCACGCGACGCGCTTGCACTCAATGCCCTCGCCGGCCGCTGGATCAAAATCGGCGACGATACCACCCTCGCCCACGCACGCAACCTTGACGGCGCCAGGGGCCTCGGCGTGCGCCCGCAGCTCGGTCCACACGGCTGCCGGGTAGCACTCGCGTGCCTGGCGATCGTGGGTCACGCGGGCGAGCACAACGGGGCCGCGCGCCGCCTGCATCGCGCGGCCAAAGCGCACGCGCAGCAGGACCGCGGGCTCAAGCGTCACGCCACTGCGCCCCAGCTCGGCCGTCAGCGTGGCCAGCGGGCCCTCCTCATGTGAGAGCGGATAACTGTCCAAGTCGACGTCGGCAAACAGCACGGCATCGTAACTGGCGGGGCGCAGGGCCGCCGCATCGGCAAGCGATGCAAAGCGCACCTGGGCGCGCGGCGTGCGGTCGACCTCGTAGGTCTCGTAATCGTATGCGGTGCTGCGCGTGTCCACCTTGGTGCGAACGTCGTCGAGCACGGGCACGGTCGCGGCCTGCGACACGTCGAGCGCACGAGCATCGTTCATAAGGATGTCGATGGCATGTCGCAGCAGGGCGGTCTCCGCCTGGCGACGAGCCTGACCGTCAAGGCCTCCAAGGGCGCGATAGGGCAACGCCTCGGCGACGGCGAGCATTGCCTTGAGCGCCGTCACGGGTTTGTCGCGCCACAGCGCTTGGAACACGTCCGAGACCACGCACGGCACGTTCTTAAACCAGTTATCATCACTGGCGGCCTTGCGCGTGCCCCTGACCTGGCCCTGCACGCTCTGCAGCAGGCTCTTGACGGCCGTGGTGGTCTTGCCGCGCGACAGGCGCATGTTCTTGTCGAAGGTGCGCGCGCTGGCGGTATCGGCACCCGAAAGCGGACTGTAAATCCAGTCGGTAAGCTCCGGCGCGGGCCACCACTCGGTCTTGGAGGCGGTGCCCTCGTCGGCGGCCTTCATGCGTTCAATCAGATTGGCGAGCGCCGTGAACTGCCTGCCCGCGATGGATTGGGAAAACGCCGTGAACTCGGTTGTCTCGGCCGCAATATGACGCGCCGCCAAACGGGCAGCGAGTTCACCGAACAGCCGGGGCGCCCGGGCAGACACCACGAGCACGCGCACGGGGTCCGCGGACGCCGTGACACCGCCGTCGACCGCGGCGGCCTCACACGTTTTTACCAGATCATCGATTGCATCCACATAGGCGTGGGCGCGGGCGTGAGGGCCGGCAACCTCTACAAAGGTAGGCTGAGCGGCGGACTTGGAGGCAGTCTGGCGCGCGGCGGCACCCTCCCCCAGCGGCGCAGCCTCAAACAGCACACCGCGGGCATCAAAAGCGGCAGCAAGTTTCTCGCGCATTGCCGCCTGCTCGCAGGCAAGCAGCACAACGACCTCTCCCCCGTTATTCGCCACGGCCGACAGCAGCTCGAGCAGGCCATGCGTAAACGATGTGGTACCGCGCACACATACCGCGCGGGCGCACGCCGGAAGGTTGTCGGCCAGCACCTCGGCCATAAGGTCAGCCGCCTCGCAGGGCTCGACCATGTCTCGACGGTCCAAGCCGCTCGCATAGGCACTCAACAGCTCGAACACTCGGGCCTCGGCGTCGCTTTTGGGATCGGGCTGAGCAGCGGCACCGCAGCAGCGCTCGACACCCGTTCCCGCTACGCCCGGCAGCACATCGCGGGCCATGCGCGCGAGCATGCGCACCGTTCCCTGACTGCGCAAAAGCGGCTGCAGGTCGGCATCGTCGCGACGGACGATCATGTCCGAGAACAGCATCTGACGCTGCATGTTGTCGACGAAGCTGCGGCCATCGCCCATAAGCTCCCACAGCGAACGAAGCCACGACGCGGGGGTTTTGTAGTCAACGCCCAGCGAGGCGCCAGCAACCGCAGCATCGTGACGGCACAGGTCGAGCTCGGCAAACGAGGGTGCCAGCAAAACGGCACGCCCGTGGCGGGCAACCAGGTCGGCGAGCAACGCCGCCTCGGCATCGCTCAAGTCCGTACCGGTATTGGTGGTATAGATTCGAACAGGCATGGTCCTCCACTCAAACCGTTCGCAATAATCAATGCATCCATCCTACCCGCCCATGCGGACAGATTTGCCCCACGCCAACAGATTTGATCCCTTGGGGACGGAGGAAAGCGGATCAACGAGGGGTCAGTCTAACCCGATGATCCGTTTTCCTCCGTCCCCAAGGGATCAAAAAAACCGCCCCCGAAGGGACGGTTCTGCGCAATTCGTTTTTGCCGCTGGCCTACTCGCCATCCTCCAGCTTGATGAGGATCTTGCGATAGCCACCGTACTCGCCATTAAGCGCCTTGGACACGCGGCTCACCGTGGTGGACGAAGCGCCGGTGCGGGCCTGAACCTCAACATAGGGCTCGCCCTCGTCCAGATAGCGCGCAACCTGCAGGCGCTGCGATAAATCGCAGATCTCGCGCGGCGTGCAGATATCGGTCAAAAACGCTTGGATATCGTTCTCGTCGTCCAAAAGACTAAATGCGTGGACCAGCTGCTTGACATCAGGCTTGTCAAACATGTTCTCGATATTCATCGATCACCGCCAAACCCGCCATAAGGCATCGAAGTTGATACTGACATCGGGCATCGTTCGCCCGTTCTATGCAATAAAACTATGCATGGGCCATTTGCCCGTAGCAGTGTAGCACACCACTAAACTAAAGCGACAAGACTCTCTGCCAGCGGCACGTTTTTCAGGACGAACGCCGTTTAGAAACCGAATGCGCACGTAAGCTCCACGAATATTTGAGACAATGGGCGCCCAAACACCGCGGCGCGCCCGCGCAACCATCCAAGTCGCCGCCGCAAGCCGCTTCACGCGACGCCAGCAACCCCGGCGCAAGAAAGGATTCACGCCATGCGCTTTATGCTTAACTGGCTCTTCACCTCGATCGCCATCGCGATCGCCACGTTCCTCGTCCCCGGCATCCAGCCCTTCGGTTTTGCCGAGGCCTGGGTCTGCTTTGCCTTTGTGGGACTGTTCCTCAACATCGTCGATTCGTTCGTCAAACCGTTCCTCACGGTCATCTCGCTGCCGCTCACAATCATTACGCTCGGCATTTTCCAGCTCGTGCTCAACAGCTTTATGCTGGAGCTCGCCAGCTACCTGTCGGTCAACCTGTTGGGCGTCGGTATCTCCATCGCCGGCTTTGGCTCGGCCTTTATGGGCAGCATTCTGGTGTCCATCATGCGCAGCATCCTCGATAGTATTGCCGAGGACTAAAACGGCCATTCCGGCCGCGCCCGTCTCAACAGCCCAAAACGAAGGCCGCCCATAGCAAAAATGGGCGGCCTTCTTATTTGCCAAGTCTCAGAGGGCAAGAAAATCTACCATTTCCACCCCGTCCCCACATGGCAGGCGTGGGTTAGATGACATAGTCGTAGCCATGGTTGGGAGCGACAAGTTGATCGAGCGTCACGCCGTCGAGGTAATCGTTGATGAGCTTGTCCAGGTTCTTCCACACGTCGAGCGTGGGGCACTCATCAGATCGCGAGCAGCCCTTGCAGTCGCCATCCAGGCAGGCAACCGGCGCCAGACTGCCCTCGGTCAGGCGCAAAATCTCGCCCACCGTGTACTGCTCGGGCGGGCGCGTGAGCACATAGCCGCCGCCCTTGCCACGCATGCCTGAGAGCATGTTGGCGCGCACGAGCGTAGCCAAGATGTTCTCGAGATATTTCTCGGAAATCCCCTGTCGCGCCGCGATCTCTTTGAGCGGGATGCGACCGGCCGCCTGGTGCTCGGCCAGATCGACCATAACGCGCAGGGCGTACCTGCCCTTAGTAGAAACCAACATATATAGTGCTGCCTTTCGGTCTTTTAGTCCGTTGAAATTCTAGCCGAAAAAATGGCTTTGAAAATACCCGTTCCGATCAAGATGGTTAATCGACTCGTAATAATCTTCTATTTCCTATTGCATTACTAGGCTTTAGTGTCTAGTATGCTTGCCAACAGCTAAACGAACAACCTATAAGGTTTATGGGTTTAGCTGCTAGACACGCCGTAAAACCACACGGCAACCAGCAACTTGAACACTTTGGAGGTTCACCATGAGCAAGGTTTACACGTCCATCGATCAGCTTATCGGCCACACCCCGCTTCTGGAGCTCACCCACTTTGAGGCCGACGAGGACCTCAAGGCTCGTGTGCTCGTCAAACTGGAATACTTCAACCCCGCCGGCTCCGTTAAAGACCGCGTCGCCAAGAACATGATTGACGAGGCCGAGAAGGCAGGCAAGCTCGTGCGCGGCGGCGACTACACCATCATCGAGCCCACGAGCGGCAACACCGGCGTCGGCATCGCCTCGGTGGCGGCCGCCCGCGGCTACAAGGTGATCATCACCATGCCCGAGACCATGTCCGTCGAGCGCCGCAAGCTGATGCAGGCATACGGTGCGCAGCTCGTGCTCACCGACGGCTCCAAGGGCATGAAGGGCGCCATCGCCAAGGCCGAGGAGCTGCAGAAGGAGACGCCCAACAGCATTATCGCCGGCCAGTTTGTGAACCCCGCCAACCCCGCCATCCACAAGGCCACGACCGGCCCCGAGATCTGGGATGACACCGACGGCGAGGTCGACATCTTCGTCGCCGGCGTCGGCACCGGTGGTACCGTGACCGGCGTGGGCGAGTTCCTCAAGGAGCAGAACCCCGAGATTCAGGTCGTCGCCGTCGAGCCCGCCACCTCCCCGGTGCTCTCTAAGGGCCAGGCCGGCCCGCACAAGATCCAGGGCATCGGCGCCGGCTTTGTGCCCGACGTCCTCGACACCCAGGTCTACGACGAGATCATCCCCGTCGAGAACGACGACGCCTTTGCCACCGGCCGCGCCGTGGGCCACAAGGAGGGCGTGCTCGTGGGCATTTCGTCCGGTGCCGCCGTGTGGGCCGCACTGCAACTGGCCAAGCGCCCCGAGAACGAGGGCAAGACCATCGTGGCCCTGCTTGCCGACACCGGCGAGCGCTACCTGTCCACGGCACTGTTCCAGGACTAAGGGCCCGTCACTTGTCGATAGGCCCAAGGCACGCCGGTCTACCCTCTCTTCTGGCTGCCTGAGCCCATCCCAACAGGGTGTCCCACATGACGCCCGAACTTGCTACAATGTCTGCGGCGCGGAACCAGCCTCCCGCGCCGCTTTTCTTTTTTGGCCACATGCCACCAAGGAGAACCTCCCCATGCACAACAAGCGCGTGCTCGTCGCCATGAGCGGCGGCGTCGATTCCAGCGTGACCGCGTACCTGCTCAAAAGCCAGGGCTACGAATGCGTCGGCGCCACCATGCGCCTCACCTGCCCCGCGCCCGACCCCGCCACGGGCATGAGCAAAGTCGACCGCGACATCGCCGATGCAAAGGCCGTCGCCGAGCGTCTGGGGATCCCCCATCATGTGCTCGACCTGCAGCAGACCTTCGACCGCAACGTTATCGAGCGCTTTGTGAACGCCTACCAGGAAGGACTGACGCCCAACCCTTGCATCATCTGCAACCGCCACATAAAGTTTGGCGCGTTGCTCGATGCGGCGCTGGACATGGGCTGCGACTACATCGCAACGGGGCATTACGCCAAAACAAGCCAGTCGGCGGACGGCGCCTGGCAGCTACATCGCGGCGAGGACCCCAAAAAGGACCAAAGCTACTTTTTGTATTCGCTTACGCAGGAGCGCCTGGCGCACACGATCTTTCCGCTGGCAGGCCTAGACAAAGAGCGCGACGTGCGCCGCATTGCCGCCGAGCAGGGCTTTACCAACGCCCAGAAGACCGAAAGCGAGGATATCTGCTTTATTCCAGACGGTGACTACGCGGGCTATATCGAGCGCCGCTGCGGACATCCCGCTGCACCGGGCGACATTGTGTGGCGCGACGGCAGCGTGGTCGGGCGCCACAATGGCGCGCTGCGCTACACCATCGGCCAGCGCAAGGGCTTGGGCGTCGCGATGGCGCATCCCGTGTATGTAACGGGCATCGACGCCGCCAACAACACCGTGCATCTGGGCGAGGCCGAGGACCTAACCGCCGCGGCGCTCACGGCCGATGAGTGGATCTGGAGCGCGCCGGACACGCGCATGGAGGCCGAGCTGGATGCCGGCGGCATTCGCGTGGGCGCCAAGTACCGCTACCGTCAGAAAGACCAGGCAGCGACCCTTACACGTGGCGAAGACGGGCAAATGCTGCTAACTTTTGACGAGCCGCAACGAGCCATCGCCCCCGGCCAAGCCGTTGTAGTCTACCGCGGCGACATCGTCCTGGGCGGCGGCACGGTGACCGGCGCACTTAAGTAGCCGCAGGATTATCGCCGCACGTGTCGAAGCACTTCAACAGCGGCACTAACCTCGATTACGCGACGCTCGAGGCCGCGGCAAATGGCCTCGAGTCGACCCTCCGCCGTCGCCCATTCGCTCTGCGAAAGAATCTCGATCGCCTCATCAACAAATCCGTCCAGTCTCGATGCGTCGAACCAATCGAGTGAGTCCGCAAGCGCCAGCTGGACGGAAGGGTCGGGCCCAAACGGCTTAGCGGAAAACCCAAACTCCCCAGCTGCGAGCACGGCAGCTGGTACGTTGTACCACAGGCAGTTGCCGCTATCGAACAACGGAGCAGGTTTTATCTCCAGGGTGTCGACATTGCGGATGATGCCGAAGTTTCGCCAATGGCGGTCGCTGTTGGCCAAAAGGGCATCGCAGACAATCATCTGCGACATAGACCTTCTCACAGCGGCCTCATCGACACCATGCTTGCCGAGGTAGCGGCGGTACCGGTCGTACGTCGAGCTTCCTCGCTGGCCGCCAAGGGCGTTCTTAACGTAAACAGCCGGAACATATTCCTCGCGGCCGTCTAGAAAGTCGTCGCACAGACACACAGGCCCATCGAACATCTGCTCAACCGTATAAGGAACAAACTCGCCCTCCGACAGCAAGCGACGATGCAGAGCCGTTGCAACCGCCTCGTTAAAGGGCCGTTGGTCGTCCATGCCGCACCCCTTGACCAGAACGCGAACACCGTTGCGAATCATCCACGATTTAGGAAGCTCGCCCTCGGATGTGTTGTCGGGATTTTTAAGACCGATGCCCTCCAGCCAACCCGAACGCCCCTCGGGCGCCGATCGCTCAAACTCGTTCTCAAAGTAATTGATGTTTTGCCATTTGAGTTCGTCGCAATCGGCCGGCCGCAGCCAATAGCAATCCGAAAGCGAGAGGCCCAGGCACTGAACCGGCACCTCAACGCCGTTGACAATCCCCAGTTCACGATAGCGCGAGACGAGTCCGGGGCGGACGTCAGGCACCGACCGATGGCTCCACCACGCATTGAGCTCCCGTTTATTCACCGTAGGAGAAGAGCTCGAGCACGTGCCAAACGGCATTCGTTGCGCATCGAGGACCTCAGCGATTTCGAAGGGAAACTCACGCGTCGGATCAAATGAGACACGCGCAACCTCGTAATCGGCGGACATCAGCGCAAACTTGCGCCCCACATCGGCCGCAGGACGGCGTCCACGTTTGCGGACCTTTTGATAATCGACCGCGGAATTGTACTCGACCATCTTCCGTCCGCCCACAATATCGCACGCGAGCGTTCCCGATGAGGCAAGTTGAGATATGCGGGCTTTCGTAACGCCCAGCAGGCGGGCAGCATCACCCATAGACAAGTACTCAGACGTATCCATACACCGCATCACCTCGTTAAGTAATTTAAACGTTTAGTTAATAGATTACATACATCATAATACTAAACAACCCAAAGCGAAAAAAGGCCCGAGAAATCGGGCCTTAGCGATTGGTCAGCCGAGTCGCAAGCTACTCCCCTAGCGCTGAACGTAGGCGCGAACCAGCTCGTAGGTATTGCGCACGCCGTCGATGTGGCTGCGCTCGTAGTTGTGGCTCGCGTACACGCCGGGGCCGATCAGACCATGGCGAATGTCGTAGCCGGCCGAGAGCGTGGCCTCGACGTCGGAGCCATAGTGCGGGTACACATCGATGGCGTAATCGAGCTCCAGCTCGCGCGCGATGTTGGACAGCGTGGTTACCAGGTCGTAGTTGTACGGACCGCCCGAATCCTTGGCGCAAATCGAAACCATGCGCTCGGTGCAGCCCAGGTCGTCGCCCACGCAGCCCATGTCCACGCTGATCATCTCGCGCGTGTCGGCCGGCACAAAGGCACCGCCGTGGCCAACCTCCTCGTACACGGTAAAGAGCAGCGATACCTTGCGCGAAAGGGTCACCTCGCTGTCGGCGACGGCGCGGGCCAAACCCAGCAGAATCGACGCGGACAGTTTGTCGTCAAGGAAGCGACTCTTGATGTAGCCGCTCTCCGTCACCGTGGTGCGCGGATCCATAGCGATGATGTCGCCCGTCTGAATACCCAGCTCGAGCACATCGTCCTTGCTGTCGACGTTCTCGTCGAGCAGGATTTCCATGTTCTTCTCGATGGCCTTGACCGGCTCATCGGCCACATGCGCCGAAGGCTCGGTATTGAGGACCACGCCCGTGTAGACATTGCCGTCGCGCGTATAAACGGTGCAGTTCTCGCCATCGGCCGTAGACCACTGATGCCCGCCGAGGGTCGTGGGGCGCAGGCGACCATTGTCCTTAATGGAGCGCACCATGGCGCCCAGGGTATCGACATGGCTCGCCAATACGAGCGGCTCGCCCTCACCACCAAGCTCAACGAGCACATTGCCCTTATTGGAGCGCTCGGGCCCAAAGCCCATATCGCGCAACGCCTCCATCAGATAATCAGTCGCCGCACGGGTATAGCCCGTAGGCGAAGCAATCGAGGTAAGCGCCTTCAACTGGTCAGTAATATAGGAGAGCGTAGAATCCATCTTGGACACCAAAGTCACCCTTTCATATCGAATTAAACCCACAGCAACGATACCACCGCGAACCATCTTTTTACCTAGCGAGATGACCCATCGAGCTCTTCAGAACTGCGCCCGCCACGATAACGAGCCGTCGGGCCCCTGCCCGTTAGCCCCACAATCTTTCCGCAGGACGGAGGAAGCCCCCGCCGCACGAAGTGCGCAGCGGGGGCTTCCGACATGTCCGAGGACGATTGTGGGGCTAACGGGCAAGGGCCCGCCGAACCAAGTTAGGCAGCCGGGCAGATCTTCTTGAAGAGCTCAATGACGTCGTCGAGCGTCGCCTCGCGCGGGTTACCCGGGAAGCAGGCGTCGGCCATGGCGTCCTTGGCCAGGACCTCGATCTCGTCAGCCTTCATGGTCTCGCAGACGTGCGGGATGTTCACGTCGGCGGAGAGCTGCTTGACGGCGGCGATGGCGGCATCGGCGGCCTCGTCGGTGCTCATGCCCGTGGTGTCAACGCCCATGGCGACGGCGACCTTGGCCAGGCGCTCGGCGCAAACCGGCTTGTTGAACTCCATGGCGATCGGCAGCAGCATGGCGCAGGCGACGCCGTGCGGGGTGTCGTAGTGAGCGGACAGGGTGTGAGCCATGGCGTGGTCGATGCCCAGGCCAACGTTGGAGAAGCCCATGCCGGCGACATACTGGCCAAGAGCCATGCCCTCGCGGCCGGAGCCGGGCTGACCGGACTTGGCCTCGGCGACGGAGTCGCGCAGGTTCTCGCTGATCAGCTTAATAGCCTCAAAGTGGAACATGTCGGAAAGCTCCCAAGCGCCCTTGGTGGTGTAGCCCTCGATGGCGTGGGTCAGTGCGTCCATGCCAGTGGAAGCGGTCAGGCCGGCGGGCATGGAAGCCATCATGTCGGGATCGACGACGGCAACCTCGGGGGCATCGTTGGTGTCGACGCACACGAACTTGCGGACCTTCTCGGGGTCGGTGATGACGTAGTTGATGGTCACCTCGGCAGCAGTACCGGCGGTCGTCGGCACAGCGATGGTGAACACGGCGTGGTTCTTAGTGGGAGCAACGCCCTCGAGGCTGCGGACATCGGCGAACTCGGGGTTGTTGATGATAATGCCGATAGCCTTAGCGGTGTCCATAGAGGAGCCACCACCGATGGTCACGATAGCGTCAGCCTCGGCGGCCTTAAAGGCCTCGACGCCGTCCTTGACGTTCTGGATGGTGGGGTTGGGCTTGATCTCGGAGTAGAGGCTCCAAGCGATGCCGGCGGCGTCGAGCTCGTCGGTCACCTTGGCGGTAACGCCAAACTTGACCAGATCGGGATCGGAGCAGACGAAGATCTTCTTGTAGCCGCGACGCTGGAGCTCGCCGGGGATCTCCTTGATGGCGCCGGAACCATGATAAGAGATGGTATTGAGAACGAAACGATTAGCCATTGATAGCCTCCCATCGTGTGCGGGGCATCCATTACGCCCCACGCTATGAGTCCCATCCTAACGTTTTTGAAACAAAAAACGCGTGAGAACGTCAAAAGTGTTAAAGCGTTTCAACAGATGATGAAAAATATTGCGGCAAAGGAACAGCCCCTTTGCCGCAATCGGTTACTTTCGGCAGCCCTCTTTCCAAGCCTCGGCCGCAACCTTCCAGCGTAAGCGCAAGTCGCGCTCGCGGTCGATGAACATGATGGCAAACGCGACAAACAGCAGCAAGCTCGCCACGACGATGGCGTGCAGGCCCATGCGCTCAATACACCAGTTGCCCAACACGGCGCCAAACACAAAGGTAAAGATCACGCCAAAGTACAGCAGGCCGTTTTCCAAAAAGCCGCGCCTGTGGGTGATGATGTAATCGTCCACGTTTTGCAGCGCGTTGCGCAAATTGCCGATGCACATGGTCGTAGCGATGCCGTGACCGTGGATCTTGCGGAAGCTCTCGACCTGCATGCCGCAGGCAAACGAGGTGAGGCAGTTGGCGAGCAGGTTGAAATTGCCGCCCGGGATAAAGCTCACGCCCAGCAAGATGACGGCTTCAAAGAACACCGTCACCTGACGCCAGTGGATCACGCTGCCAAACCGCTCGTGTACCAGATCGGCAAGCATAATACCCACGGCAAACGACACCACAGGGAAGAAGTAGCGCCCCGCAAGTGCCCAGTTGCCCTCCGAGATGCTCACGCCCACCAGCAAGATGTTGCCCGTCTGCGCGTTGGCGAAAACATGGTCGCGCCCAATGTACGAATACACGTCCATAAAGCCACCGGCGAGCGCCAAGATAATGCCCAGCTCAATAGACTCCGATATCTGTTTGGCACGCTGCATCGTCGTGCATCCTCCTTGTTGACGACTCTCTCGTGCGTTGGCGGAAACATAGCCGCCGTTCATACTGTAACCCATTGACAACATGGCGTGCGCGCGAGACGGGCTCTCCAACGCTCAGATACACAGTCTGGAAACAAACGGCACCCGCATCGACACGCCGATCCGCCAGCTCGTGTACTCCACCAGTCTTTTTAGCCCCGTCCCAAAAAGACTGGTTACAATTACGTGCAGCATACAAACACCGGGAGGGATCGTGGCAAAAAAGCCTCAGCACGCTCAAAACAACCAGCGCAGTCAGCAGGGCAAACAGGGCCAGCAGCAAAAGCGCGGCAGTAAGGCGCAGGGTGGGCACACCACGCATACCCCAGCAGCGCCCACACGCCCCTGGCGCCCGGGCCGCGATAAGTTCCTCCCCGTCAGCCGCGCCGATATGGACGCGCGCGGTTGGGACCAGTGCGACTTCGTCTACATCTGCGGCGACGCCTACGTGGACCACCCCAGCTTTGGCATGGCCATTATCAGCCGCTTCCTCGACGCGCACGGCTACAAGGTGGGCATCATCTGCCAGCCCGACTGGACTGATCCCACCAGCATCAGCGTGCTCGGCGAGCCGCGCCTGGGCTTTCTCGTCAGCGCCGGCAACATGGACTCCATGGTCAACCACTATTCGGTGACCAAGCACCGCCGCCACACCGACGCCTATACCCCCGGTGGCGAGGAAGGGCGCCGTCCCAACCGAGCCGTTACGGTCTACGGCAACCTCATCCGCCAGACGTTTAAGGATGCCCCCATCATTATCGGCGGCATCGAGGCGAGCCTGCGCCGCCTGGCCCACTACGACTACTGGCAGGACAAGCTCAAGCGCTCGGTACTACTCGACTCGGGCGCCGACATCCTCATCTACGGCATGGGCGAGCACGCGATTGTCGAGATCGCCGACGCGCTCGACGCGGGGCTGCCCGTCGATCAGATCACCTATATCGACGGCACCGTTTACCGCACGGGCTCGCTCGACGAGGTCTACGACTACGACCTGCTGCCCAGCTGGGACGACCTTACCGCCGATAAGCTCAACTACGCGCGCAGCTTTAACGTGCAGCAGCAGAATATGGACCCCATCACCGGACACCGCCTGGTAGAGCCCTACCCCAACAGCGTCTATGTGGTGCAGAACCCGCCATCGGCGACGCTCACCACCGATGAGATGGACGAGGTGGCCGAGCTCCCCTACGCACGCGATTGGCACCCCGACTACGACGCGGCGGGCGGCGTGCCGGCCTTTGCCGAAATCAAGTTTTCGATCAGCTCCAACCGCGGGTGCTTTGGCGAGTGCTCGTTTTGTGCACTGACCTTCCACCAGGGCCGCGTGTTGCAGATGCGCAGCCACAACTCGATCATGCGCGAAGCCGAGCTGCTCACGCACGACCCCGAGTTTAAGGGCTACATCAACGACGTGGGCGGGCCGACGGCCAACTTTAGCCGCCCGGCCTGTGACAAGCAGCTCAAGCACGGCGTGTGCAAGAACAAGCGCTGCCTGTGGCCGAGCGTATGCAAGAACATGGTGGTCGACGAGAGCGGCTACACGCAGCTGCTGCGCGACCTGCGCCAGCTGCCGGGCGTCAAGAAGGTCTTCGTCCGCAGCGGCATCCGCTTTGACTACACCATGGCCGACGCCTCGGACGAGTTTTTGCGTGAGCTGCTGGAGCACCATGTCTCGGGCCAGCTGCGCGTGGCACCCGAGCACGTGAGCGACGCAGTACTGTCCGTGATGGGCAAGCCGAGCCGCGCCGTCTACGACGCGTTCTGCCGTAAATTTGAACGCCTGAACCGCGAATACGGACTCAAGCAGTATGTGGTGCCGTATCTGATCTCGAGCCACCCCGGCTCGACGATGAAGGAAGCCGTGGACCTTGCCGAAGCCGTGCGCGACATGGGCTACATGCCTGAGCAGGTGCAGGACTTCTACCCCACCCCATCCACCATGTCGACCTGCATGTACTACACCGGCGTGGATCCGCGCACCATGGAGCCGATCTACGTGGCGCGCGACCCGCACGAGAAAGCCATGCAGCGTGCGCTCATCCAGTATCGCAAGCCCGAGAACTACAAGCTCGTGCGCGAGGCGCTGGAAAAGGCTGGCCGCCGCGATCTGATCGGCTACACCAAGCATTGCCTGATTCACCCCGTGCCGCCACGCCCGGGCGAGACGTCTGCTGGCGGCGGGCATGGCACCGGCAAGAAGGGCGGCAAACCGCATGGCGGCGGCGCCGGCAAGGGGCCCAAAAGCAGCAAGGGGCACGGCGGCATGTCGCGCGCACAGAACGCTGCCGGTCGCAATCGCGCGGCCCAGGGACGGCAGGGCGCCAACGGAGGCGGGCGTCGCAACTAGGGCAGCGGTGCGCTCGCTGCGTCCATCCCACACGCGTGGCGCAGCGAGCGCATTGCCTCAACGAGGATGACGCCGGCGATGGCAACCGTGACCACCACGTCGAACGGCGTGTTCACAAACCAGAGCAACGTCATGAGATACGACCCGGCATTAAAGGCAAAGTGCAGCAGGATCGTGTAGCGGAGCTTTCCGGTCGTCACGAGCACCCAACCAAAGATGAGGCCGGCGGCACCCGCGTAGCAACCCTGCACCCAGTTCATGTGCATAAAACCGAAGACCGCCGCCTGCAGCACAATCGCCGCGGCGATACCCCACGTGCTTGGGGCCGCCCAGGGCACCATGGCGCCGTCCTGCGCGCTCGCACGACGCCGGCGCTTCCAAAGTGGGCGTCACTGCGGATTAAACGCTCGGAGCGAAAACTCAAAAATAATGCCGCGCACCAGCAGCTCTTCACAAAATGGGGCACCGAGCACCGTAGTCAGGACGGCGAGATAGCTGGTGTCGCCCATGCCTGTTTCCTCGACAAGCTCGCTGTAGTCGGCCGCGGCCTCGGGCAACAGCGACAGCACGGCGTCGGTCACGTAGCCAACGACCACCTGCAGGGCCAGGCCGATCACGATAACGCAGGCGATGCGTTTCCACGCCCCACGCGCTCCCCCGCCGAGCGGACGCTCGCTTTGCCGGCGTGCCATAAACGAACGCGGCCACAGATAACGCCACCACAGCAGCGCCATCAAAAACGATGCCGTCTGCGCGACGGCCTGAAGCAACTGAATGTCGAGGCCATCGATCGAAAAACCCATGAACACCGATGCGACGCCAAGGGCGGAGAACAACACGACGCTCAGGGCAATATCGGCAGCGACGACGCCAAAACAGGCAAGCGCCCAAATCATCGCATTGAGCATGCCAACCTCCTCCCGACGACTAGTCATTGGGGACGTTCTTCAACGACTAGCTGTTGGGGACACTCTTTGCCAAAGGCCCCGCTGGGCGAGATGTCGAACGGGAAGGTGCCGCAGCGATTGAACGCGGCGATAAACATGCGGATGGCGTTGGACGGCGTGGTGCCCACGAGCTGGGTTGCCGCCGCGAAGGCTGCCTTCTCCTCGGGCAAGACCTTCGCGACTACGGGGGTCATGTGTTCTGCCATGGCGCTTCCTTTTTGAAACGACGGTAGTGCGGATAGATGCGGGCCACGCGGCTGGGCGACGGGCTGTGAAGGCAACCCGATTGGCCCGCATCCGGAGTTTGTTTCTGCGGCGTTGGTATTACTTGGTATTCCTAAGTATTACACCGCAGATAGAATACCACACCCGACCCCATGGGGACGGAGGAAAACGAATCATTTTGTTGCTCAGTTAGTATTTAGAGCGTGATGATGTCCGAGATATCGAGGGCCTGAACGTCGACGACATCGTGCGTGGCGAGCAAGAGCGTGCGACCGTCGAGCAGGTCTAGCACGGCCTCGGCCGTCGCATCGCGCGCGGCGGCGTCCAGGCCGGTAAAGGGCTCATCCAGAATGACGGCACAGCCGCCACACAGCAGGGCTCGAGCGATCTCGACACGACGGCGCTGCCCGCCCGAAAGCTCAGCCACGCGAACATGCACGTCGATTCCCGGCACCAACCGGCGCAGCAAGGTCGTAGCGTTCGAAGCATCCACGCGCGCATCGGCACACACCAGCACGTTATCCAAAGCCGAGCTGCCCTCGACCAAGCGTGCATCCTGAAACACCATCGAGCACGGCGCGGACTCCCCCGCCGCTAGCGCAAGCAGCGTCGACTTGCCCGCACCCGAAGCACCCATCACACAGATACGCCCGCCCGCGGGCACGTTGAGCACCAGACCGTCCAGTGCCGGAGCCCACGGCGCACGATCGCCCACGGCAAGCGCAAGCTCCGCTGCGGCGCCATCGCTCGCAGCCCCCGCACGCCCGCGCAGTCCATGCCCATGCGCCCGCACGGCCGCGCGCCACGCCACGGGTCCCGAAACCCGCAGCAGCCACACCAACACGCGCTCACACGCCCACGAGGCGGCAACGACCAGCACGGTCCACGCCAGCAAATCAGCCGTCTCAATCAAAAGCTTTGCCTGATAGATGCGCTCGCCCACGGTGCCCACCGCCATGCCGATCAGCTCGGCTGCCACGCCGGCCTTCCAGCTCATGCCGATCACGGCGCGGGCGCACGAAAGCACAAACGGCAGGACTTCGCGCCAGGTATGGACGCAAAACAGGCGCCAGCCGCGCACGCCATGCAGACGGAACATCTGCTCCAGCGGTTTATTCACCTGTGCCAAGCCCTCGGCCAGCGAAAAATACACGCCCGGCAGCGCCATCAAAAAGACCGCGGCGATGCTCACGCGCGCCGATCCCAACCAAATAAGCAGCAGGACCACCACGCAGGCAACCGGCGTCGCCTTAACAAACGAAAGTGCCGGAGCCACCAGGCGCGCAAACGCCCGCAACCGTGACGAAATCCCGGCAAGCACGCCACCACACACCGCGGCAAGCGCCAGCCCGCCCAGTATCCGCGCGCCCGAGCCCACCAAAATCGCCCAGGTACCGCCATCGCACACCAGGCGCAGCAGCGCCAAGGCAACAGCACCCGGCCCCGGCAAGATCAGTGGCTGCGCCACCAGCACCGCCGCGAAGACCCACACGGCAAGCCAAAAGGCGGCGACGGCACCTGCTGCCGCCACCGCCTTCATACGCTCTGTCATTTGTCGAGCAAACGCACGCACGGGCTACTCCATGTAGTAGAAATCATCAGCCGGGAGCTTGCCGCCCACGGCGCTCGCATCCGCATCGGCCAGCACCTGCAGGTACCCACCGAGCGCCGCCTTCATATCTTTCCCCGTCTGGCATACAAGCATGCACCCGGGAATCGCCTTTTCGGCAATCGCGGCGTTATCGACGACACCCGCATCGACCACGGCCTGCGCCCAGTCCGCCGGCGCCGCATTGACGGCCTTCACGCTCGCCTCATGGCAGCGCAAGAATTCCGCCACGGCATCGGGATGTTCCTCGGCAAAGGCGCGGCGCACCACGGTCACGCCCGTCAGCAGGCGCGAACCCGTCTCGCCCGCCAGCTCATCCCACACATCGGTCAGACTTACCGGAGCCGACAGCTTGCCTTCGCTCTTGGCGATGGCAGCGGTCTTGAACGGCTCGGGCAGCACGCCCACGGCAGACGGATCGGCAAGCAGCGCCGACAGCACCTCGGTGGGCTCGCTCTTAAACTCAAGCGCCACCTGGCCGGTCAGGCCCGCGCGCTCCAGCAGGTAGTTCATGACGTACTCCGGCGTGGTGCCCTTGCCCGTCATGTAGACGGTGCGACCCGCCAGATCGCCAAACGAGGCCACACTCGCGTCGCCCGTCACAACGTTCAGCACGCCCAGCGTGTTGATGTCGATGACCTGCACCGCGCCCTCGGTCTTGTTGTAGAGTACGCTCGCCACGTTGGCGGGCACCAGGGCAATGTCGATATCGCCCTGAATGACCTTGGGCACAATCTCATCGGCGGCAGTATTGATCGCAAAGTCGAACTCATTGTCCGTCTCGCCATCGGCTGCCCGGTCCATAAACTGCACCAGGCCAATCGAGGTCGGCCCCTTGAGCGAGGCGACGTGCACCTCGACCGGCTCTGCAGCAGCACCGGCGCCGTCTGTGGCAGCCGAGCCCGCGGCGGACCCGGCACCAGCAGCCCCGCCGCCACAGCCCGCGAGCGCAAGCGACAGGGCGCCCGCAGCGAGCGCCGAGGCAAACCCCCGGCGCGACAGCTCAACATCAAACGCACGCATGGCTAGCACGCCCCCTCGTTGGGCATCGACCAGGCGTGATGGTCGGTATGCAGCAACTCCTCGGCCAGTGGCGAGAGCGGCGCGCCCAAGAACTCGCGGTAGCACGCCTGGACATCGGGATTCTCGTGCGAGAAGCGAATGTCCGCAGCAGCATCCAGGCCCCACAGCACCTGACCGCGCTCGGCTGCCAGCTCGCAGCCGTCGTGGATGGGCTGACCGCCGCCACCGACGCAGCCGCCCGGGCACGCCATGACCTCAACGAAGTCATAGCTCACGCGGCCGTCGCGAATCGCGTCGAGCAGACGGGCAGCGTTGCCCAGCCCGTGTGCCACGGCGACGCGCACCTTGGTGCCATCGATATCGGCCACGGCCTCCTTCCAGCCGTCCAGGCCGCGCACATCGGTAAAGAAGTCGGCGTCGGGGTTCTTGCCCGTCACCAGGTAATAGGCCGAGCGCACGGCGGCCTCCATCACGCCGCCCGTGGCGCCAAAGATCACACCCGCGCCCGTGCCAAAGCCCAGCGGCGTATCGAGCGGCTCCTCAACTAGCGTATCCACGCTCACGTGGCTCGCGCGGACCATGCGCACCATCTCGCGCACCGTCAGCGCAACGTCCACATCGGGCGTGCCGCCCTCGCCCACCATGCTCGGCAGCGCGCACTCGGCCTTCTTGGCCGTGCACGGCATCACGGACACCACAAACAGGCGCTCGGGCTCCACGCCCAGCACCTTGGCGTAGTAGGTCTTGGCGATGGCGCCGAACATCTGCTGCGGCGACTTGGACGTGGACAGGCTGTCGACAAACTCGGGGTAACGCGCCTTCACAAAGCGTACCCAGCCCGGGCAGCAGCTCGTGAACATGGGCCAGCTGCGGCTGTCGCCCTCGCCCTTGGCGGCCTCGCCCAGGCGCTTGAGCAGCTCGGAGCCCTCTTCCATAATGGTGAGGTCGGCCGAGAAATCGGTATCGAACACGTACTCAAAGCCAACGCGGCGCAGCGCGCAAGCCAAGCGCTCAACGGTAGCCTCCTCGCGAGATATGCCGAGCTCCTCGCCCCAGGCGCTGCGCACGGCCGGCGCAATCTGCACCAGCACGATCTTGTCGGGATCGGCGAGAGCATCGAACACGGTCTCGGTATCGTCGCGCTCGCGCAGTGCGCCCGTCGGGCAATGCGTTATGCACTGGCCGCACGCGACGCATTCGGTCTTGCCGATCGGCGCGCGCCCGCGGGTACCCACGGCGGTATGCGTGGCGCGGTTGGTCAGGTCCCAAATCCCTAGCCCCTGCACGCTCTCGCACACCTTGATACAGCGCATGCATTTAATGCACTTGTCGTTTTCGCGGATGATGGGAAAATCGAAATCCCAGCCCTCGCCCGCCAAATGCCTTTGATACGGCAGATAAAAAATACCCAGGTCGTTGGCGATGGTCTGTAGGTTGCAGTTGCCGCTGCGCACGCAGCTCGTGCACTGCGAATCGTGCTGGGACAGCAGCAGCTGCACGTTGGTGCGGCGAGCCTCGCGGGCCTTGGGGCTGTTGGTGTGCACCACCATGCCGTCGAGCACGTAGTTGTTGCAGGCGGCGACCAGCTGATCGCAGCCCTCGACCTCGACCACGCACACGCGGCAGCCGCCGATCTCGTTCAGATCGCGCAGATAGCACAGGGTGGGAATCTGGATGCCGACGGACTTGGCCGCATCCAGGATCGTGGTGTGCTCGGGCACCACGACTTCGCAGTTATCGATAATGAGCCTGACCATGTTGTGCGCTCCGTTTTCGCTGTTGTCGCCGACGGTGGTTTTGTTGAGCTCTACCATTCCAGGTTCCTCCCTCCGCGGAACGCGCCAAAGCCAAAGTGGTCGCAACGCAGGCAGCGGCTTGCCTCCTGGCGCGCCTCCTCCTCGGTAAGGCCCTGCTCGACCAGATTCCAATCGTGAATACGCTCGCCGGCCTCGCGCTCGCCCAGCTCGCAGCGGCCGCACTCGTGCTTGCCCTTAAACTGAACGGTCGGCAGCTCCACGTCGAGCTTGATCTTGTGGTCGAAGCCCAGATAGCGGTCGATGTTTGCCGAAGCCACGCGGCCGGCGTTGATGGCACGGATGACGGTGGCGGGGCCGGTCTGGCAGTCGCCGCCGCTAAAGAGGCCATCGAAGTTGGGCACGGCACCGTCCGAGTCGGTGACCACGCAACCCCACTTGCAGGCGATGCCCATGTCCTCAAACGGCTTGGAATCGATGTCCTGGCCAATGGCGACAAACACGCGCTCGCAGGGGATGACGCGCTCGGGCGTAGCGGCGGCACGCGGAGCCGGACGACCGCGGCGGGGCTCGCCGATAATCTGCGGTTGCACGCGCAGGCCGCTCACGCGACCATCTTCGCCCGTCTCGATGGCGAGCGGCGCCGTGAGCTCCAGAACCTCGCAACCCTCGGCCTGGGCGCCGGCAATCTCGGCGTCCTGGGCCGTCATATCGCAGATGCGACGGCGGTAGACGATGCTCACCTTTTCGGCACCGCAGCGCACGGCAGAGCGCGCCACGTCCATGGCCACGTTGCCGCCGCCGATGACGCACACGCGCTGGCCGCTCAGGTCGGGCAGCTCGTCGTCTCCGATGGCGCGCAGCATCTTGACAGCCGACTCCACGCCGGGCGCCTCTTCACCCGGAAGGCCGAGCTTCTTGTCGCTATGGGCACCGATGGCCAGGTAGACGGCATCGAACTCGTCGCGCAGGCGAGCGAGCTCCTCGCCGTTCACGGAGTGATCGAGCTCAACGTCGATGCCGGCGCTCAAGATCCAGTCGATCTCGGCCTGCAGGCGCTCGCGCGGCAGACGATAGCTGGGGATGCCGTAGCGCAGCATGCCGCCCAAGTGGTGGCGCTGCTCAAAAATGGTCACCTTGTGGCCCATCACGGCCAGGTAGTAGGC
Source organism: uncultured Collinsella sp. (assembly GCA_900554495.1). Classification (GTDB taxonomy): domain Bacteria; phylum Actinomycetota; class Coriobacteriia; order Coriobacteriales; family Coriobacteriaceae; genus Collinsella. Next base: position 12,263 of record USHR01000001.1, on the reverse strand, counting down.
ACAGGAAAGGCCAGCCGGGCCGCCGCCGATCACGGAGACGCGCTTACCGGTGTTGTCCACTACATGCGGCTTGTGGTCGTTGAGGTCACTGTGCTCAACGGCAAAACGCTTGAGGGCGAGGATGTTCATGGGGTCGTCGACCATGCCACGGCGGCAATGCATCTCGCAGGGATGCTCGCACACCAGGCCGCAAACGAGCGGCAGCGGGTTATTCTTGCGGATGACCTTGACGGCATCGGCATAGCGGCCGGCCTCGACGAGCGAAATGTAACCGGGAATGTCGACATGCGCCGGACAGCCCGAGACGCACGGGACGCGGGCCTCGCGGTCAAAGCCACAGGAGTGCTCGCGGATGTGGTGCTCAAAATCGTCACGGAAACCGCGGATAGCCGTAAGCGCCATGGCGCCGGCCTCGTAACCGATGGCGCAATCGCTCGAAAGATAGATGGTGCGGGCCGTGCGCTCAATCAAGTTGAGCGTGGACTCGTCGGCGCGGCCCTCGAGCACATCGGCGAGCAGGTCGCTCAGCGCGCTCAGGCCCACGCGGCAGGGCGTGCACTTGCCGCAGCTCTGGGTGGAGCACAGGTTGACGAGCGCCGCCGTAAACTCGACGGGGCACGGGGCGAGTGAACTCACCGCCAGACGACGTCCGAGTGCATCGTGCAGGTCGTCCATGACGGCCTGAGCGTGGCTGCGTTCCATTACGTGCAGTCGAGCCATAAGATCCCCTCTCACATGGCAGCCCGGAGGCGAGGCCGGGCGAAATTGCTACACGCACAACACTGACCTAAAAAGTTGTTAGGTCTCCACGCAGTTCGGCAGGCGGTATGAAATGTCACCATCAGCGGTGAAAATGAACATTATCGCAGATAAATGCCATATTTGATAAAACGCGTTACCAAATTGCAATATTCAATGTGAAAAAGAGCGCCTTACTATTTTTCCTTTTTGATCCGTTTTCCTCCGTCCCCTTCGGATCACATGATCCCTTGGGAACGGAGGAAAACGGATCGTTTTTGGTGCAAAAGGGCCAGGTTTGTTTGCACCAATCTCACTTGCGCTAGATGAAGAGCTCGCATTCCTTCCGCACGACGCAAACCTTGCTCAGCATCTGGGAAACAGCGGATAGCTTGTTGGGATCAAGCTTGCGAGCGCCTCGCGGACATACGGCGATGCAGCGCATGCAGGAGATGCACGCCTCGCCAGCTGCTCGCTTGGGGTCGCCCTTGTCGATAGCACAAACGGGGCACGCCGCGGCGCATGCACCGCAGGAGACGCAATCCTCTGTTGCCTCGGGTGCCATGCGATGACCTCCAGCTTGTTTATAAGGACGATTGCCAGGAATAGAGGGCTCGGATGCATCCTCAGCCAACAGCTTTTGCTGAATTTGCTGTGCAAACTCTGCGAGCTGCGCCGCATCCTGCGCATCCGGTCGCCCAGCAGCAAACTGACGAGCAACGGAATGTTCTGCAATGGCCGCAACTGCCGCGATCACCCGGAATCCCGCATGCTTCGCAACGTCCTCCAGCTCTACGAGCGTGTCCTCAAACGCGCGGTTTCCGTATACACAAACCAAAACTGCCCGAGCCCCGTTGCCTCGCACCATGCCCAACCGGTCAGCCACCACAGCCGGGATTCTACCGGCATACGCCGGCACAGAGATTACGGCCACGTCGTCCTCAGTCATCGAGACAGCGCTGAAATCTAGCCCGCTATCGGTCAGATCAACGGTAACGGTATCCCCATCCAGCGCTCCAGCCACAAGGCAAGACACCTTCCGCGTTCCACCCGTCGGACTAAACACAATTTCACATACGCTCATCGAGGCACCCTCCCCTACGCCTGGCAACGCGTCAAGCCGCTTTCACATCCAGCCAGAGTATACGGCACGTGGGTTCCCCGTTTTGATGCACCAAGCACCCCAATGCACCCACCCTACGCTGTCTGCCTCTTCGTTTTGTATAAATTACGGTACAGATTGTATATATTTACGGGATACCGCCGTGTTCTCCCGAGGTACCCCATCCTGGCCCGTGCAAAAAACGGAGTATTCTACAACGTGACCGCGCCAGCACCGCCGCGGGCGGGCAAAACTGCAGGGCGCCGTATCATTTTAAGTCCCGACATGGCGAGAATGACGCGCCCCTGCTCCGGAAAACGGCGAAATCTAACTCAAAACGCTCATAAGGGATATCTGAAGGCCACCGTTGGCAATACCGAATCGTATGCAGCCAACTAGAGCTGCTGAATACTCCAAAAAATGCACGGCGCACCCCATGGGACCCATTGCTGCATGGCAGGAAATAGGTCCTCGGCATCCTCTAGATGCATTCCCGAGGAAATCACATTTGAACTAGCGATCGGATACGACAAACAAAAAGGGCCCCGAGCGTAGTTGCTCGGGGCCCTAGGTTCACCTCGCTCTAGCGGGCGATGCGTGTGTTATTTGCGCTTGCCGCCGCCGTCACCGGGACGACGGGAGCTGCTACCACGCTTGCCGCCACGGCTGTTGCCATAGCTGCCACGGTTATCGCGACCGCCGGCACGGCCGCCACGGGAGCCGGCCTGGTTGCCACCACGAGCGCCACGATAGCCGCCACGACGCTCCTCGCGGGTATCGTCGTAGTTGCGCCAGTCATCGCGACGATCTCGGCTGGCACGCGGGTCACGACGATCGCGCGACTCGTTAGAACGACCAGCGCCGCCGCGGCCGCCATTGCCGCGAGCACCCTCGCGACGCTCGCCGCCGCGGCTACCGCGCTCTTCAAAGCGCTTGCCGCCACGGGACTCACCGCCACGAGCACCTCGCTCACCGCGACCCTCGCCGCCGCGACGCTCATCACGGCCACCGCGCTCGTCATCACGACCGGAACGACGGCGGTCGCCCGAACCGCGCTTGCCACCGCGCGAACCGCGGCCCTCGTCCTCGCGCTCGACACGACGACGGCCGCCACGGTCCTCGTCCTCACGACGACGGCGGTGTGCCTCGCCCTGGAACTGCTTGGCACGACGCTCGGCACGGTTGCCGCGCGCAGGCTGCTCAGCGGCACCAGCACCAGCGCGCTCCTCGGCAGCCACCTCGCGAGCCACACTCTCCACGGCCTCATCCACGCGAGCCTGAACGCCCTCGCGCACGCGGGTCTTGCCGCCACGCTTGGGACGACTCGGACGCTCGCCGTCGCCGCGACGCTCGTCGCGACCGCGGTTGGAACGACCGGCCACATCGCCGTAGTCATCGCCGTTGCGCTTGCCATCGCGACGTGCCTGCTCAAGCTTCTTCTTGCTCTTGGACTTGCCGCGCTTGGTCTTCTTCTTCACCTTAAAGGCCGCAGGGTCGCGCTCGGGATCAACCGCGGGCGGGTTGGGACCCACATGCAGACCGCCGGCCTCGTAGATGTCGGCGGTCTTGTCCATGAGCTTCTCGATCTCGTAGAACTCATCGACGTCCTGCTCGGTCACAAACGTGATGGCCCAGCCCAGCTCACCGGCACGGCCCGTACGGCCAATACGGTGGATGTAGTCGGTCGGCTCGGCCGGCACGTCAAAGTTCACGACGTAGCGCACGTCGCTAATGTCGATGCCGCGGGCGAGCACGTCGGTTGCCACCAACACGTCGACGGTACCGTCGCGGAAGGCCGAAAGGGCACGCTCGCGCTGGGCCTGGCTGCGGTTGCCGTGAATCGCGGCGGCCTTGATGCCCTTGCGCTCCAGACGACGGCAGCAGCTGTCGGCACGGTGCTTGGTGCGCATAAAGACGATAGTACGCTCCGGGCCCTCCTTCTTGAGAAACTCGGGCAACAGGTTGTTCTTGGCCTCGATGGACACCGGGAACACAAACTGGTCGACGGTGTCGGCGGTCGACGTGGCCGGTGCGATCTCCACGCGGGCCGGGTCGCTCACCAGGTCGGTGATCTCGCCCACGGCCTCCTCGTCGAGGGTCGCCGAGAACAGCAGCGTCTGGCGCTCAGCCGGCGTCTCGCGCACAATGCGGCGGACGGCGGGCAAAAAGCCCATGTCGAGCATGCGATCGGCCTCGTCGAGCACCAGGACCTTAACCTCGTCCAGGTGGCAGGCGCCCTGCTCGATCAGATCGACCAGACGGCCCGGCGTTGCGACCAGGATGTCGCAGCCGTACTTAAGTGCCGCGGTCTGCGGCTTGTAGCTCACGCCGCCCACGACGGTCACGGCGACATGGCCGGTGACGTCGGCGATTTTGCTTGCGACCTCGTCGATTTGCTGGGCAAGCTCGCGCGTAGGGGTGATGACGAGCATCACGGGGCCGCGACCGTTGCCCTCGGGCTTTTTAGCACCGCGACGACGGTTGCGGCCGCCGCGCTCACGCACGGGCTTGGGCGGAGCGATGTGCTCCAGATTGTTCATGGTCGGCAGCAAGAAGGCGGCCGTCTTGCCGGTGCCGGTCTGAGCGGCGGCAAGCAGGTCGCGACCCTCGAGCATCACGGGGATGGAGCCGGCCTGAACGGGCGTGGGCGCCGTGTAGCCCAGGTTCTCAATAGCACGAAGCATCTCGTCCGAAAGCCCCAGCTCGTTAAAGGCGGGCAGGCTCTCGGTAGCGGACTCGACGGCCTGGGCAGCATTTGCCTCATCGGCGGCATCGAAGGCAGCCTGGGTCATGGCCTCGCGGGCCTCGTCCAGAATCTCGGCGTCGGTGACGTCGGATACAGAATTACGCATATGTTGTTGTTCCTTATCTGCACGCGTCATGAGCGCGGTATGCGGCCGCGCGGGCGTGCTTGGTAGTGCGCTAATACATACAAAAACAGGTGCGCACAGAGAGGACGTTGCTCAGCACGCTGGCGATCGCTTTGGCAGCCCTATCACGCGCCGTCCAGACGCAGCAGCTCTAAGCGATGGAGCAGATTCGCCGCCGGTTAGTATACCCGTACTCCGTATGCCCCCACGTAAACCACAGATGACGAGGCGGACGAGGTGGGCCTGGCCGATTGTGTCAATCTGTAACAGATGCAGGGCAAAACCGGGTCCAAATGTTATAGAACAAGACAGAGGGGGATTTCCGTTCAGTCCAACTAAAATCTCTCGGTCTTCCTGCAATTTCGAACATGTGGCCTATAATGTTGCTTTAATTACGCTATATATTGCGCAGCCATTTAATACGTCGCCCACCGGGGGCCATTAATTCCTATCGCCATATTGGCTAGGAAGCAATCAAAGGAGGTATCCGTGGCAGCAGAGACGCCTTGCTCGGTCCTCTATAACGATATTCGCTCGTTCGGCGGTCTTAAACATCTCGAGATCGCCCGAATGCTCATCAATGGAAACTCTTATCTCGGCAGTACCCTGCTCGAGAAATGCTCTTCCAACCGCTCGTATCTCACCCGTTACATCGTCCATCGCAAGCCTGACCAGTGCGCGCCCTCCATCTACAGCGACTTTACCGTCACCACGCTCAACCTTTCCTCGGCAATCTGCAGCAAGCTCGGCGGCGGCGAGTCCGCCTATCGGGCAATCGCCGAGCACTATCGCGGTCCGGCCGCCAACGAAATGATGTCGGCTCTCGCCAGCTACAAGCTGGACAGCCGCCTATATGCAAATGCCCTCAATCGCATCGACAACTTTGACGGCAATGCCGTGCGCGAGAAAAGCACGCTTTACCTTATGCTCTTTGTGGCAACGGGGGCGCTCGCCGATCCCGTTCAGGGCGTGGCCACCGTCGAGCGCTTTTGCGACAGCAAGACGGGCGAGCACTTTGGCACCACCGAAACTACCGTCGGACGTGGCTTTATGAGCAGCCTGGAGCAGCCGCGCACCGTCGCCCCCAACCTCGGTCTGCTCAGAACCCATGCCGACAACTGCGCCGGCATGCAAATCCATCCCCTCACACGCGATCCGCGCGGCACCGTGATTGGTTCTTTGCCCAAAACCTCGCCCAGCATCACCGATGTGGGCGCCGACGCATCGCGCGAGCATCTTCGCATTTGGCTTGAGGGTGAGCACTGGTACGCCCAGGGCCTTGGGTCGACCAACGGCACAGTGCTCGAATCGGGCGCGGGTGACGGCGATATTGTGATTGAGCCGCCGCGCGACCAACGCGAGCCTGGCAAGATCTATCCCCCAGTGGAAATCGAAAACAGCGACAGGCTCCATCTGGGTCTCTACACGACATTCCTTGTCATTGTGGACTAGCGCGGACGGCGATCGGAAGACGGTCGCCGTCCGTCTTTCGTCTTCTACCTTCTGCGTCGTAAACGACAATGCTCAGCGGTATACGTGGGCAGTGCGGCTATCATGGTACTTTACCGATATCCGCACTGCTCGCGTATACGTGCGGCAACCCATGCCAGACAAAGGAACGCCATGGATACTACCGATAGCGCCTATGGCGACAAACTCATCCGTCTCGATACGTTCGATACCGCCGTGGCGGTCGACCCCAGCGCCGAGGACGACGCCAAACGTCGGTTTATGACGCTTATTCTCCAGACGGCCCACCGCAACAACGGCAACATCGGGCACGTGCTGCGCGCGACCAACACGAGCGGCGAGGTCTTTGCCGTCAAGCTGCTCAAGGACAACGCTATCCTTTCCGGCCAAGCCCCCGACCGCTCCGCCGAGCAATCGGCAGCGCACCTGTCCCAGCACCGCCGCGCTGTTCGAGGAGTACCGTCATCTGTGTACCGTCTCGCACCTGCGCGGATTTCCGCGCGTCTATGGCTACGGATCGTGCGAGGATGACCCTCTCATCCTCATGGAGTGGGTCGAGGGCACCTCGCTCAAGCAGGCGCTGCCCCTGCTTCCGCACGACGCCTCGGGCGGGCTGACCACCCAGATGGTCGCCGCCGTCGGAAACGCCGTGCTTCGTGCGCTCTTGATGACCCAAGGCCTCGTGAATCCGGTCATCCATCGCGACCTGTCGCCTGCCAATATCATGTTCCGCACCACCAGCCGAACGCTCGAGCAGCAGATTGCTGATTGTTCCTTTGACCCCTGCCTCATCGACATGGGCTCCGCGACCATGGCTCTCGGCGACGACACGATCACCCGGCGCGCCGACATCTGGCGTTTTGCCACGCCCGCATACGCCGCGCCCGAGATGCTCACGCAGGATATCGAAGGCATCGCGGCCCTTCGCCGTTCGCCGGCAATCGACGTCTATGCGCTTTCGAGCATTCTGTACCAGCTCTACAGCGGTCGCAAACCGTTTGACTTTGAGTCGACGGACGCCGCTGCAACCGGCTCGTTCTATCTCGTAAAGACCAAGACCAAGCCGGCACCGCTCGAGCCGCGCTGCGAGGGCGATGAGGCGCTCGTCCAGATCATCATGAAGGGTCTCTCAGTCGAGCAGTGCGATCGTCCCACCGAGCAGCAGATGCTCGAGGTGCTCTCGGCATACCTCACCGACGCCGAATCCGAAGGCCGCGAAGGTGCAGGAGACGAGGCCGCAATTGATATCGATTCTGGCACGCACCTTAAGGTCGACGTCGCCGGCGAGCGCGCACGAGAGATCCTGAATCAGGCCCGCCACGATGCCATGACCCGCCGCCGCTTTATTATCGGCGGCGCTATCGCAGCCGTTGCGGGGCTCAGCGTTATCGGGGCGGCAACCCATGGCTTTGGCATCCCCGACTACCTTGACGGCATCCGCGGTTCACTTGACGACTACACCTGGGATCAGCTGCAGGAGATTTCGCTCAAGATTAAGGCCGCCGAGACCCGTAGCGAGGCACGCGAGATTGCCAAGCGCTATCACCTGCTCGATGACAACGGGCATATCCCCTATCCATGCACCAAGCGCGTCACGCTCACCAACGGGCTGCAGGTTGGCGCGCAGCTTGTGGGTATCCGCCACGACGAGCTTCTAGACGGTACGGGCAAGGCCGGGCTGACGTTTATGTTCGACGCGGGTATTGCCGAGCGCAACGCTGCAGCTGAACCGCCGAGCGCCGGCTGGGCAGATTGCGAGCTGCGGGAATGGCTCAACGGCGACGGCCTTAAGCTGCTACCCAACGAGTTGCGCGCGCTCATTAAAGGGGTCAAGAAGGTCTCGAACAATGTGGGCGCCGCCAACAGTGCATCGTGTCTGAGCGAGTTGCCCGCAACCCTTTGGCTGCCCGCCATGGTCGAGCTGTGCGATACGCAACCGCCCGATTCGTTTGCCAAGGACTATCACTACCTGGCAGACATCTACAACGGCGAGGGCAAGGAGTATCAGCTCTTCCGCGAGCTCAAGGTGAGCCCGTATTCCACGAACGAGACGATGGTCCGCCAGTGGAAGGGCAAGGACACCTGCTGGTGGGAGCGCACGGTGAGCCCCGACTCATCGGAGACCGAAGGCACGCTCTATTTGAATCGCGTTGGACACGACGGCGACGTCTTTACGTACGCAACGCCTGCGGACAAGCCAAACAAGCTAACCTGTGTGATCCCCGGGTTCTGCATCTAGGCGGCGAGCGTCTTGCCGCAACGGGACCCCTCCCCGGCAGTTGTCTCGATTTGTAACACTAGCTCGGCAGATACAGGTCTAGATGCTACAGAACGAGACAAACCCCAATCCCGCGAGACAACATCTCAATCTGTAACAGTAAGGGGTCAAAAACCTCTCTAGATGTTACAGATCAAGACATTTGAGTTGGCCGCGGACGGTCTGTCTCGATCTGTAACAGTAAGGGGTCATATTTCCCGCCAGATGTTACAGATTGAGACATTGAGTTTATTGCTGAAGGTTCGTCTCGATCTGTAACATCTGGAATCCAAAAACCGGTCTAACTGTTACAGATGGAGACAAACTCAAACCTCTCAAAACAAAATCTCAATCTGTAACAGTTAGAGGTCATTTTCCCCGCTAGATGTTACAGATCGAGATATTGATTTGCCGCCGGAGAGTTTGTCTCATTCTGTAACAGCAGCTCGGCAAAAACTGGGCTAGATGTTACAGATTGAGACGAAGGGCGGGGATGGTGCACCAACCCGGCAGCCACCCTCATCTGTAGCGAAATGTCATACATTTCTTTCTGTACTGGACACCCCCAGGGGGTATGGGTGTATAGTATCGGCAGGTTAACACTTTCAACACCGAACCACAGAAAGGAGGAGCCATGGCTCAAGATAAGTTTGATGTGGGCGGCATGACGTGCGCCGCTTGCCAGGCGCACGTGGACCGCGCCGTCAGCAAGCTCGACGGCGTCCAAAGCGTCGCGGTCAACCTGCTCGCCGGTTCCATGATGGTCGACTATGACCCCGCGCAGGTCTCCCCCGACGATATCTGCAGCGCTGTCGATCGCGCTGGCTACTCGGCCTCGCCCGTCAGCACGGGCACCGACGCCGCCCAAAACGGCAGTACGCAAGCCAGGTCCGGCGCCGCCCATATGGAGTCGCCCACCAAAAAGCTGGAGGCCGCTGCCTCTGCCATGCGTACCCGCCTCATCATCTCGATCATCTTCCTCATCCCGCTGTTTTACACAGGCATGGGGCACATGCTCGGCTGGCCGCTGCCCGGCATCTTCACCGACCATACCCACAGCATGACACTCGCGCTCACCGAGCTCGTCCTGCTCATCCCCATCGTCTACGTCAACGACGCGTACTTTATCAACGGGTTTAAATCGCTCGCGCACGGCGCGCCCACCATGGACGCCCTTATTGCCGTGGGCGCCACCGCCTCCATCGCCTGGTCGCTCTACGCCATGTTCATCATGGCCGACCAATTAGCCGCGGGTCAGGTCCACGAGGCCATGATGACGAGCATGGACAATCTGTATTTTGAGAGCGCAGGCACGATCCTGTCGCTCGTTACCGTGGGCAAATACCTCGAGACGCGCAGCAAGTCCAAAACCGGCGGCGCCATCGAGGCGCTCATCGACCTGGCGCCCAAGACCGCGACCGTCGTTGCCGACGACGGCAGCGAGACCACCGTCGACGTCGACAGCATCCTTCCCGGCCAGGTGCTGCGCGTGCGCCCCGGCGAGTCCATCCCCGTCGACGGCGTGGTGCTCGAGGGCGCCTCCGCCGTGGACGAGAGCGCGCTCACCGGCGAGTCCATCCCCGTGGAGAAAACCGTCGGCGATACCGTCAACGCTGCCACGGTCAATCGCACCGGTTCGTTTACCTTCCGTGCCACGCGTGTGGGCGCCGAGACATCGCTCGCCAAGATTATCCAACTCGTCGAGGACGCCAACGCAACCAAGGCGCCCATCGCCCGCATGGCCGACAAGGTCGCCGGTGTGTTCGTGCCCGTGGTGTTCGTGATCTCGGCCGTGACCTTTGCGGTGTGGATGGCGCTGACCGGCAGCATAAACGAGGCACTCATCTCCGGCGTGGCGGTGTTGGTGATCAGCTGTCCGTGCGCACTCGGCCTAGCCACGCCCGTCGCCATTATGGTAGGTACCGGCAAGGGCGCCGAGATGGGCATTCTGTTTAAGAGCGCCGAGGCGCTGGAGAACCTGCGCAGCGTGGGCACCGTGGTGCTCGATAAGACGGGCACGGTCACCCGCGGCAAGCCCGCCGTGACCGATATCGTAGTAGCGACGCGCGCCGACGGCTCGCCCGCCATGAGCGAAAAGGCGCTGCTCAAGCTGGCCGCCGCGTTGGAGCGCCCAAGCGAGCACCCGCTGGCCGAGGCGATTATGGCCGAGTGCGAGGCGCGCGGAATTGTCGCGCGCATGGTCGAGGACTTTGCCGCCGTGCCCGGTCGTGGCGTTACGGCGCGCGAGGGACAAAATGTCATCGCAGCCGGCAACGTACGCCTGATGGACGAGCTGGGCGCGAAGGTTCCCGCCGGCCTTGCCGAACAGTTCGCCGCCGAGGGCAAAACACCGCTGTTCTTTGCCAAGAACAGCGAGCTTGTCGGTACCATCGCCGTGGCCGACGAGGTCAAAGAGACGAGCGCCGAGGCCATCGCCGCGCTCCACAAGCTCGACGTCGACGTGCGCATGCTCACCGGCGACAACCGTGTGACGGCCGAAGCAATCGCCCGCCGCGTGGGACTGAGCAGCAAGCAGGTCATCGCCGACGTCCTCCCTGCCGACAAGGAGTGCCACGTCCGCGAGCTGCAGGATGCGGGCGGCAAGGTCGCCATGGTGGGCGACGGCATCAACGACTCCCCCGCCCTGGCGCGCGCCGACGTGGGCCTTGCGATCGGCACCGGCGCCGACATCGCCAAGGAGGGGGCGGATGTCGTGCTCATGCGCAGCGACCTCATGGACGTCGCCCGCGCCATCGAGCTTTCGCGCGCCACGATTCGCAACATCAAGCAGGACCTGTTCTGGGCGCTGTTCTACAACGGCATCGGCATTCCGCTCGCCGCGGGCGTGTTCTTCCCCCTCACCGGTTGGCAACTCTCGCCGATGTTTGGCGCCGCGGCCATGAGCCTGTCGAGTGTCTGCGTCGTAAGCAATGCGCTGCGCCTAAAATCCTTTAAGCCTAAAGTGGCAAAATAGGCTCACCATTAAGTCCATTTATAACGGGTTTTCCAGGTGCCCGAGATTGACCTGAAAGAGGAGCGACGCGTACTTTGGTACGCGAGCGACGACTTGAAGGTCAAGATCGGGTGCCCGGGAAAGCCGACACAACAGAGAGGAATACCCATGCGTTACACGATCAAGACTTCCGGCCTTATGTGCGGCCACTGCGATGCCACCGTCGAGACGGCGCTGCTCAACGTGGCCGGCGTGACCGACGCCGACGCCGATCACGAGACCCAGACCGTCCAGGTTGAGTGCGCCGACACCGTAACCGCCGAGCAACTCGCCGCCGCTGTCGAGGCCGCGGGCGAGAAATTCCACGCCCTGTCTGTGACCGCCGCGTAGCGACCTGAACGCACCCCTCCCCCGACCAGAAACGAGGACCCGCCATGATGGCAGACCATAAATCGGTGACCCGTATGCTCAAGACGGCACGCGGACAGATCGACGGCATCCTGCGAATGGTCGAGGAGGACCGTTACTGCGTCGACATCTCCACGCAGCTCATGGCAACACAGGCGCTCCTCGCGCGCATTAACGCCGACGTGCTCAAGGCGCATATCGAGGGCTGCGTGACTTCGGCAATCGAATCGGGCGACGAAGACCTCAAAGCCGCCAAGCTCGCCGAGATCGAACGCGTCGTCGACAAGCTCTCCAAGTAATTGGGGCATTGGGGACAGACTTCTTTGCACCGTCTTGGTATTCCGGGGACAGGTATGTTTGCACCACATTGGTGCAGATTAACCTGTCCCCCTTGCTCTAAATCGGGTATAAAGGCGTGCAGCATATCGAACGAAAGGCAATTTGCATGAATGACTTTATGAAGGG